>CACXDE010000387.1 GCA_902766305.1 uncultured Ruminococcus sp.
TCTTTTCTGACAGTTTTGTATTCATCCATAGTAAAAATCCATCCTTTCAGCGTCCAGTAACAGCATATAGAAAAATGCGGCACATTTGTTGATGCGCCGCAGTCAGTGGATCGTTAAAATTATTTCTTGTTAATACCATAACGTCTGTTGAATCTGTCAGCACGTCCGCCGGTATCAACGAGCTTCTGTCTTCCGGTAAAGAACGGATGGCACTTTGAGCAAATTTCAACACGAATATCACTCTTTGTTGATCCAGTCTCGATCACGTTTCCGCAGGCACACTTGATGGTTGTCTGCTGATACTTAGGATGTATTCCGTCTCTCATTTGAGTCACCTCTTTCTTTTCAACATTGAATAACATTAGAATTATACCATATTATTTTACAAATTGCAAGGCTTTTTTAACATTTCTTCCACTATATTTTAATAATTATTTTCATACAATTTCAATATAATCACCATCAACATATCCCTGTATACCGTTATATCTCGTCAGATACCATTTCCCGTCCTGACCTATAATGGGTATATCCGTACCTTTTGGTATTTTTGCAAGTATCTCAGACGAGGTTGAAGGACGTGAACGCAGATTCAGCGGTGTTTCCCTTGTTATAACTCTTCCGGTTCTTTCAGGTGAAGGCTGGCGGAATGTTACTCCAAGATACTCTGCCGTTGAAAGTGAAAGATTTTCAGCAATTTCACCTATATTTTCTCTTATCCACATTGCGTCCTCTTCATTGTCATGGTACGCTGTTTCTATCAGGACTGCCGGTGCTCTTGTATTAACAAGCTCATACAAAACAGTTGTCGGCACAGTTCTGACCAGATCCGGTATGGGATATATTTTCCGGTAATTTCGGGCAAAAATTTCAGCGGCTCTTTCGCTTGCCTGAGAATTAGCATAGTAGTATATCTGTACACCCCTGTTTTTTCCGCTGCTTGCCTGTGGGGACGCATTTGAGTGAATAGCTAAGTGAAAGTCAACTCCCTCTCTGTTTGACTGACGGACAGAGTTGCCCACTGTTTTCAGCGGATCATTGCGGACATATTCTATTCCGGATGCGGTAAGATAAGGCTGCATTGCGTCTGCGACAAGATTCATATAGTATTCTTCATTTCCGCCGCCGACATAGGGATTATACTCCTGTGTAGAAGGACTGAGATATATTCTTGGCATAGTGATCTCCTTATAATAATTTTTTTAGGAAAGGGGTCTGGGGGATAACCCTTTGTTTTTAAACAAAGGGTTTCCACCAGAAAAGCATACTTAGTTTTGATTTTCAATAACAATGATTTCCTCGAGGGTTTTTTTATCATCTCTCAGAAATCTGTGAAGATGAAAAAGATCCTCCTCTGACGAAATAATATTCATTTTATTTTCGCAGTCCATTATTGCCGAAAAACCCATAGAACGGACTATGCTTTCCGTATTTTTGCTTTTTGCGCCAAAAGGATATACGAACGCACAGGGTTTTCTGCCAATCAATTTTGTTATTCTGTCGTTGCTTTGTTTAAGGTCTGCACGGAGACGCTTTTCGTAATCCTCATCACTTTCGTCAGCCCTTTTTGCCGCTCCCTGTACATACGAATCATTTTTGTGCAGGCTGTAGGTGTGATTTTCTATCTCTACTAGTCCGGAATAATACATTTCCCTGAGTTCTCCCCACTTGCACTGAGACCATTTCGGACTGCGGTATTTTTCATCCTCAGCCTGATCAGCTGCCAAACCGATAGGAGAAATAACCGCCTTGCTTTTATACTTTTTCAAAAGCGGAAAAGCATAGGTATAGTTATTCAGATACCCATCGTCAAATGAAAGTATGACAGGCTTTTCCGGCAGTTTTTTACCTTTTTTGAAATGATCCACAAGTTCACTGACAAAAATAGTTGTATATCCCTGTTCCTGCAAATATTTCAGATCATTTTCAAAAAGTGACGGAGGTATCATATAAGTGTTTCTCAGCTTTTCACTTTCGGTAAGACCATGATACATAATTACAGGGATTTTTATACTTTCACTTACATTTGTTTCAGTCCGGCGTGTTGTCTCTGTACAGGCAGACATCATTATTACAGCGGCTATCAGGATCAAAGCCGTCAGAGTCTTGAGTTTTATCGACACATATTATCACTCCAAAATAAATATCAGCGGTCATACAAAAATCGTATGCCGCTGAATATGAAAATATGCCATTTTAGCTCAGAGCTAAGAGTGCAGAGTTCAGAGAATTATCTTTTCAATTATGCTGCTTTCGTGGTAAAGATCCTTCGCTTACGCTCAGTATGACAGCGTGAGAGAATCAAGATTAAAGTTTGGAACCCAGTTTTATATGACTTTCAAATTTCTTTTTAAGAAACTTAAATTCTGTAAATCAGGTATCATACATATTGACATACGTATAAATACGTTATATAATAATACCAGAACGAAAGAGGTGAAGCAAGATGCCAATGACACCAAAGGACATGATAAAGCTTCTGAAAGCTAACGGATTCATTGAAATCAGCTCCCAAGGTTCACACAGAAAGCTCTATAATCCAAAAACAAACCGAACTGTAATTGTTCCTTTCCATAGTAAAGACTTGAAAAAAGGAACAGAACAAGGCATACTGAAAGACGCCGGGTTAAAATAACTCCTGCTGACTTCATAAATTGAAAGGGGTATTAATGATGAAAAAAAAGTTTTATCCGTCAGTTTTTACAAAAGAAGACGTTGGTTACAGTGTCAGATTCCCTGATTTACCCGGATGTTATACAGAAGGTGATACTTTAGAACAGGCTTGCAGCATGGCAGAAGAAGCATTAGGGCTGTATCTTGAAAATAACGAAACCGGATCATTTAATGATTTTCCTGCAAGTGACATCACTGATATAAAAACATCTGAAAATGAATGTGTTGTTTTAATAGGATTTGATGAACTCGAATACCGTAAACGTCATAATAATAAAGCCGTCAAGAAAACACTTTCTATTCCGCAATGGCTCAACATTATGGCAGAAGAGAACAACATTAATTTCTCTCAGGTACTTCAGAAAGCACTCAAAGCAGAACTGAATATTGCAAGTATTTGATTTTCGTTTGTTCGTGTAAGTCCGTCCTTCCGGGCGGCTTTTTTTCTTTACGAATATGCTATGTTTATCGTTTATTTGAATGATAATAGGACGCTCCACTCAACAAAACAGGAACGCTGCTCAGAATGACAAATGAGGAAACACTTTAAAACAACTAAAGAAGAAAAAAGCCTGATACTACAAGCTCTAAGCTCTGAGCCATTAACTCTGAGCTTTAGATCAGCGTACTATCTGGAAAAGATAGAATTTCAGATATTCAGTTTCAGGTACGTTGTAAAGTACAGGGTGATCCGGCGACTGCTGACGGTATTCTATGCGCCTTAGCTGTACATGGGCATCCTGCGCCGCATCTCTCAGCATTTGTTCAAAAAGCTGTTCTGTCATAAAGTGCGAACAGCTGCAGGTCGCAAGATATCCGCCGGTAGGCAAAAGCTTCATCGCCCTCAGATTTATTTCTTTATAGCCTCTTACAGCGCTTTGTATGGTTGCCCTTGATTTTGTAAAAGCCGGAGGATCAAGAATTATAAAGTCATAGCCTTCCTTGCCTGTCATTTCAGACAGAAGGTCAAATACATTTTCGCACACAAACTCCATATTGCCTTCAAGACCGTTAAGACGTGCATTTTTCTGCGCCATATCAACCGCGTCCTGAGATATGTCCACTGCACACACCTTCTCTGCGCCTCCCTTAGCTGCATTCAATGCAAATGAACCCGTATGAGTGAAGCAGTCAAGAACACGTCTTCCGGCAGCTATCTTTGAAACAGCAAGCCTGTTATATTTCTGATCCAGAAAAAATCCTGTCTTTTGTCCGTTTTCAAAGTCTACATTGTACTTTATGCCGTTCTCCTCTATAACAACATTCGTTTCCTGAGGCAATTCAAGTCCGGGCAAAGCATAGAACCCCTTCCCCTGCTCCATACCTTCAAGCTCACGAACCTTGACATCATTTCTTTCAAAGATACCTCTTATTTCAAATCCGTCCTCATTCAGTACCTTTTTAAGCAGAGGAAAAATAATATCCTTGCGTTTTTCTATTCCAAGAGACAAAGTCTGCGTCACAAGAATATCATGAAACTTATCTACCGTAAGCCCCGGAAATGTATCCGCTTCTCCGAAAATAATGCGGCAGCAGTCCAGATCATCTCCCATAACTGTCCTGCGGTAGTCCCACGCATAACGTATCCTTCTCTCAAAAAAAGCTTCATCAAAGCGGTCGTTGGCATTTCGTGATATCAGCCTTATTCTTATCTTTGAATTGCTGTTATAGAATCCTGTACCTATAAACCTGCCCTTTTCGTTTATAACGTCAACCAGATCTCCGTCCTCAACATCCCCGTCCAGAGACTGCACCTCAGTATCATATATCCACGGATGTCCGAGAAAAAGCGTTTTCTCCGCCTTTTTTGAGACCTCTGCAACTGTATATTTTCTCTTTTTAAACGACATTTACTTCTTCCTCTCTGTAACACTTTTCTCATTTTCTGCGATAAAGACTACACCGGGGAAAAACCTTTCCTAAAAAACTGTTTCAGCTGAACACTCAAAAACAGGCATTGAATTTCTAAGAAAGCAGATATGCTATCACGGCATTTGATACCAAAAAGCCCTTCTCTGTCAATGAAAATCCGCCGTCCATTATCTTTATATACCCGTTTTTTTCAAGCTGTACACATCTTTTGATGTATTTTTCCGGCAGCTTATATCCGAACCTTTCCTCAAATCTATCATAGCTGACACCCTCAGCAAGCCTGAGGGCAAGCATTATATACTCATCCTCATCTCCTCCGGTACCGTCGTCAATTATATTATCATCATAAAAATCCTGCATAGAACGGGGATAATAAAATCTCTTTCCTTCTAAAAATGAATGGGCTGACGCACCCAGCCCCAGATATTCCTCATCACGCCAGTATAAAAGATTATGACGGCTTTCATAACCCGGTCTGCAAAAATTGGATATCTCATAATGGCGGTATCCGGCTTTTTTCATCTCTGTGCAAAGACATTCATAGAGCGTTGCCGTTTCGTCATCTTCCGGCAGAGACAATTCAGCACGTTTCTTATAGAAAACTGTCCCCGGCTCAATTTTCAGAATATATGCAGAAATGTGCTGTACTTTCAAGTCAGTACAAAATCTGATGCTTTGTTTCAGACTCTCCTCTGTCTGTCCCGGCACGGCTGTCATAATATCAAGTGAAATATTGTCAAAGCCTTCCGACCTTGCCTTATCCACACATTTTTCAGCGTCAATGCTGCTGTGCCTTCTTCCTAAAAGTTCAAGCTCACTTTCAACTGCCGACTGAAGACCGAACGAAATACGGTTCACTCCGTTTTCTCTCAATTTATAATAATCTGTATTTAACCCGGGGTTAAGCTCAACCGTTACTTCACTCTTATCCGTATCAAGAAAAAAGCTTTCCTTTACCGCAGAGATGATCCTTCCTATACGCTGTGCGCCGATAATTCCCGGTGTTCCGCCGCCAAAATAGAGCGTTTTTGCGGCATACTTTCCGGCATATTTTGAATCATGTATCTTTCCTATCAGCTGCTCGGTATATTCCTCATACATCTGTTCTGTACCCTTGCGGGAGTAAAAATCACAGTAAGGGCATTTGCTGTCACAAAATGGTATATGTATATAAAAACCGATATCCTTCATGAAATCATCCGCCCTTTAAATCCTTGATGAATTTTTATGAAGTATTGACAATGTTTCTAAAAACATTGATATAAGCGACAATACAAACAAAACTATGTCCATACATGAAAACATCTCAAAGGAATGTTCAAGATATTCATAGGTCGGATTTTCATTCATTACCGCAAAACCGACAAAACCGCTGAGAGGTTCTTTAGCAGAAAGATCCATCAAAGTCTGATCAATACAGAAAGTAGCTGCAAGAAAGAATATCAGTATAGCAAGTATAACTGCCGCTGTCAGCGGAAATTTCGGTCTGTTCAATACAGTAATAACAGCGGCGGACAAAAAAAACGCCGCAGAAATAACAATCAAAACAGGATTTATCATATTTTCACTTTCCATCCCTGTACATAGGAAACTCAGAGTATTCCCTTTTTCATCAAAGCAGCCGTCTTCAATACAGCTACCTGAGTCTTTGAATCGGGCAGCTCATTATTGAGTACCATTTCAACTGCCCTGTCAATATGTATCTTCTCAATATTCAGAAATTCATCACTGTCAAGCTGCTGCTTTTCATAATGATCGACCTTGCAGAAATACAGATGTATTATCTCTCCGCAGTAGCCGGGACTCGGATACAGTTTTCCAAGACTCATGTACTCACGTCCTACCGCACCTGTTTCCTCAAGCAGCTCACGCTTGCCGTTTTCAAGCGGCGTACTGCCCTTTTCAAGCTTTCCAGCCGGAAGCTCCAGCGTCACTTCCTTATATGGATACCTGAACTGTCTTACAAAAAACAGTTCATTGTTTTCATCAATTGCAGCAACGCATACTCCGCCCGGATGCGCCACGATCTCTCTCATTGCAGTATCGCCGTTTTCAAGCTCGACCTCATCAAGCATAACATGTATTACTTTTCCTTCAAATATATCCTGACTTTTCAAAGTCTTTTCAAACAATTCCATATTCTATTCTCCTGATTTGGTTTTATCTTAGTAAGCCATATTGATCTATGGCCAAATTCTTCAATGACTATAGTATAAACTATTTTTTACGAATTGTAAATACACAAGCAATAAAGTAAATGTAAATTCCTTATTACGCATTGAATATATTTCAGCTTTATGATATAATATCATTGTCTGGATACAAACTTACAGCAGGTTTTTTGCCGTAAACTTTTACTTAAAAGGTGTGATCAAGTGGATCTTAAATCGTTCGCAGGAAATGATAATACTATATATGAACTGGAGCAGGTAATGAAAAGCGGTGCGTTCCCACATGCTGTCATAATTGACGGCGCTAAGGGAACAGGTAAAAAAACGCTGGCAAATATTTTAGCGCAGTATCTTGTATGCGTTTCGGACGGCGGCAAACCCTGCGGCCATTGTTCTGGCTGTATAAAGGCTGCCCACAAGACACATCCGGATATCAATATCACTGACGGAAATGTTCAGGGAGTACTTGCTGTGGATAATATCAGAAAAATACGTTCTGACGCATACATCATGCCGAACGAAGCGCCGGTAAAGGTATATCTTATTCTTGACTGTGACAAAATGCTGGCGGCTTCTCAGAATGCTTTGCTGAAAATACTTGAAGAGCCTCCTAAGAATGTTGTTTTTATTATTACGGCAACATCCGCCAATATGCTTTTACAGACAGTTCGCTCACGTTCAAGAATATATACGCTCTATCCGCCGCCTGTGGAAATCTCCGCCGGGTATATTGAGAGCGCATATCCGCAGCTTAATAAGGAAGAAATACTGTCGGCTCTGAAGGTAACGGACGGAAATATCGGCAAGGCTCTGCAAAACATCCAGAGCGGAAATGAAGAAGCCAAAATGCTTGCGGATCAGATACTTGCGGCTGTTACCGAAGGGCGTGAATATGATATGCTGCTGTTGACAAGCAGGCTGTCGTCAAGCCGTGATTTTGCCGCAGGCGTTCTTGATTTTCTGCTTGAGGATGCCGGGGAATGTATAAAAGCTTCTGTCGGGATAGAAACTCATCTTGATGCCGCAAGAAAAACCGCTGAAAAGCTTTCACAAAAACGAATTTACCGTCTTGCTGATGATATTGAAAAAGCAAGGAATATTTTGAAGTCGAATGTAAATCTGAACTTTTTCGGCACATGGCTTTGTGCCGTTCTGAAAGAAAAATAAAATTATATTTCAGCATACTGCTGATTTCCATAAGGGGGATATTATGGTAAGTATAATAGGAGTAAGATTCAAGGATGTAGGTAAGGTATATTATTTTGATCCTGGCAGCGAGGAGCTTCAGATAGGAGACAGTGTCATTGTTGAAACAAGCCGGGGCATAGAATGCGGAAAGGTAGCTATCGCGAACCGGCAGCTGAGCGATGATAAAGTTACAGTGCCGCTCAAAAAAATGATACGCAAGGCTACGGATGAGGATCTGGCAATTGTTTCCGAAAACAGAAAAAAGGAAAAGAAAGCCTTTGATATATGCGAACAAAAAATCGCACAGCATAAACTCAAAATGAAGCTTGTGAATGTAGAGTATACATTCGACGGAAACAAGATACTTTTCTATTTCACTGCTGACGGAAGAGTTGATTTCAGAGACCTTGTAAAGGATCTGGCCTACGTTTTCCGCACAAGAATAGAGCTTCGTCAGATAGGTGTCAGAGATGAAGCAAAGATACTCGGCGGACTGGGGATATGCGGAAGACCCTTCTGCTGTAATACGTTCCTCGGCGATTTCCAGCCGGTGTCTATTAAAATGGCAAAGGAACAGGGTATGTCGCTGAACCCCGTAAAAATTTCCGGCACATGCGGAAGACTTATGTGCTGTCTGAAATACGAACAGGACGTTTATACAAAGCTTCTTAAAACTACGCCCAAAATAGGTGCAATAGTTGATACTCCTGACGGAAAGGGAAATGTAATTGACGTCAACCTTATAACCGGTATTCTGACGGTGCAGCTTCACAAAGCACCTGACGCAGCGCCGCATACATTTGAAGTCGGTCAGGTAAAGATAATAAAGGATGCACAGATAAAGCTTGAAAAGTCCGAAATAGAAAGACTGAAAAAGCTTGAAAAAGACTGATAAGTATGCTTAAAGGAGCAATGGCATGGAACTTTTTGACAACAGTGAAAAAATACAGAAGGCTCTTCTTGTGGGAATAGATACCGGAGAATATGACGCAGAAAGCTCCATGGAGGAACTGTACGAGCTTGTCCGCAGTGCCGGTGCAGAACCGATAGCAAGCATGACACAAAAACGTGACAAGCCTGACGGCGCATCAGCTGTAGGTTCAGGAAGGCTTGAAGAAATACGCATATTCTGCGCTGACAACGAAATTGACTTTATTGTTTTTGATATGGAGCTTTCTCCTACTCAGATAAGAAATATCGAAACGGCAACAGATGTCCGCACAATTGACAGGACGATGCTTATACTTGATATTTTTGCTATCCGCGCAAAAACAAACGAGGGCAAGCTCCAGGTAGAGCTTGCACAGCTGAAATATCTTCTTCCCAGACTTTCAGGAAAGGGTAAGGAAATGTCACGTCTCGGCGGCGGTGTCGGCACAAGAGGTCCCGGTGAAACAAAGCTTGAAACGGACAAGCGTCATATCCGCCGGCGTATTGAATCATTAAAGGACGAGCTGTCCGATATGAAAGACCGGCGTGAACGTCTGCGTTCAAGAAGAAAAAAAGACGGTATAATAACCGCTGCAATTGTCGGCTATACAAATGCCGGAAAGTCTACTCTCATGAATACATTAACTCAGGCAGGAGTCCTGTCTGAAAACAAGCTTTTCGCAACACTCGATCCCACTTCACGTGCTTTGAAGCTTCCGGGTGGAATGTCTGTCATGATGATAGACACTGTAGGGCTTGTAAGACGTCTCCCCCATCACTTAGTTGAAGCGTTCAAGTCAACACTTGAAGAGGCCGCTGTCGCTGATATTATACTGAATGTATGCGACGCTTCAAGCGAGGAGTACAAGCTTCATCTTGATGTAACTAACTCTCTGCTCAAAGAACTAGGCTGTGAGGGTAAGCCCATCATAACTGTCTACAATAAGTGCGATCTTGTCAGCAATCCATATGACCTTCCGGCAGGAAGGGACTGTGTAAGAATATGCGCAAAGGAAGGATTCGGTATTGACGAGCTTCTTCGTAAA
>CACXDE010000388.1 GCA_902766305.1 uncultured Ruminococcus sp.
ATATCCCCTGTTTGTCACTGACTTTATTTCATAGCCTTCCTCACGAAGCTTTTTTATTGATTTCCATACAGCCGTTCTTGATACGCCAAGAACATTGCTGAGATATTCTCCTGATACAAAATCCTCAGACTGCTCAAGCATAGATAATACTGTATTTTTCATATGTGTCAACTCCTGCTGCGTTTATGAAAATTATACCTTCAAAATAATTAATATATTGCCAAATCCAACAAATGACGCTCTGCACCGCAAAGCGTCATCTTAATGTATTATCTTTTCTTTTTACCAAGTGCTGCTGCCAGCGCTTTTGTAATAGCTGTTCCTACTACAAAGCATACAGCAGCCTCTACAATAGCATTCACGCCTATCATTGCACCAAAGAACAATATAACGTCTCCCGCTGCCTTGTCTGCTATGCCTGTAAATGTAGCAGCCATATCCTCTGACAGACCAGCCGTGCTGGAATTGGATGCAGCTATGATTTTTACCTCTGCATACAGTGCAGACATGAATAGTATTGTATTCAGAACAGGCACTGAAAGGCTTGTCACCACATAGGATATAAACTTAGTCTTGTCTATCTTGCTCAGACCTTTGAAAATAAGACCGCCTAAAAGTCCTTCAAGCACTCTTGGCACAACACAAAGAAGAAATGTAAGCACCGGATTCAGCTGGAACAGCGCGCCTGTAAGAGCGCTCATACCCGTAGCTGCCTGAATAAAGCTTGTAAGACCAAACATTCCGCCTACTATTGCTGCGTCAGCCGGATCAAGTATCGCTGCTGCCACAATAACAGGCAACGTCATAAACGTAATCTTCAGTGCGCCTACAGGAATATAACCTATCGGAGTGAAACCCATTATTATCGTAATAGCAGCGAGCAGCCCCAGTATTGCAAGCTTTCTTGTTTTTTCGCTGACTCTCATCCTGCCCGATTTTGCCCCATTAGACTTCTTCTGTGCGTTCTTCTTATCCTCTGCTGTCATTGCTTTCATATTAAATTACCTCCTGCTGTTTCCCTTTAGGAATATAGCGAATTTTTTAACAATTTTTACCGTAAATACACAGCGATTCAGGTATCCTTCCCCAAAGATAGGATCCTTTCATCCACGGTATCAATCGTTTTCTGCTTCTGTATCCTTTTCTATCTTGCGGCTGTGCTTTTTCTTAAAGCTGTTTACCGCCTCTGCTATGGAATTTCTGATGCTTTCCTGACTGTCCTCATCATCAGAAGCTTCATGTTTTGTTTCCTCTTCAGCTTCTGCATTTTCTTCTGACTGCTCTGTTTCAGAATTTTCTTCTGTTGCCGGTTCTTCCTTTGCAGCTCCGTCATCTTCAGCAACAGCTATAGTAATGTCGCTGTTTTCTTCATCATCGTCAGCAGCTTCTGATACCTCTGTTTCCTGTGCAGCCTCTGTTTCTTCCTCAGTTTCATTGCTGCGCACCATATCTACTGTATCAATCTGTGAATCCGGCACACCATACGCCTTTACATAATCATATCTTGCCTGGGCCTTTTTAAGTCTTTCCTCTGAAAACTTGATAACATCACAGACCTGACTCATATCGTTTTCCTCAGCATTACCCTGGAGCATAGCAAAATACTGCTTTCCAAGTGCTATATAAGCACGGTCTATCATATCCTTTTCAGTTTTGATAACAGCAGAAAGACGGTTAAGCTGAGCCATCTGTCTGTTTTTTTCCACGAGAAGATCCACCGTTGACGCAAGACCCTCTCCTACCTTATCCAAAATATTCATAGAGATCCTCCTCTCATGATCTGCATTTTAACAGCAGGCAGACCTGCTGCACAAACATATTATACTACATACACAAACAGATTTACAATAGTTTTATTAATTTTTTTCAGCCGCCGAATCAGAGCGGCGGCTGGTGTATAAAATTATTTGTTTGCTCCGCAGCACTTTTTATATTTCTTACCGCTTCCGCACGGACAGGGATCGTTTCTGCCTATCTTCTTTACACCTCTTACGGTACGGTTAACAGCTTCTGCTGATGAATCCATGTTAGTAGAAGTAGGCTTAGCTATCTGTTCTCTTTCCATGAACTTGCCGGCTGCCTTCTTGATATCCTCTTCCGACACAGTCTTCTTCTCCAGTTTCTCTGTGCTTTCAGCCGGCTCTTCCGGTATTTCAGCCTCCAAAGCAGCAGAAACGTTTATCTGAGCTGGCTTCTCCTCCGTGCTTTCTGCAAAGCTTATCTGTATCCCCTTTGAAGCAGCAGTTTCCATGAGACTTGCGGCAGCCTTTATAGCAGCAGCCTTTGCCCTGCTCATAGCACCTCTCTGTGAAGCCATTTCTCTCATTCTTTCCTGCTCTGCAAGACGCTCTGCAACCTTCTTAGGAACAACGAGAAGCATCTTTACTGTATCCTCACGTATCTCACGTATCATCTCTTCAAACATATCGAAGCCTTCGATACGATATTCAACAACCGGATCGTGCTGACCATAGGAACGCAGGCGGATACCTCTTTTAAGTTCATCCATAGCGTCAATGTGATCCATCCAGTAACGGTCGACATTCTTGAGCAGGTATACTCTTTCCAGTTCACGCATTGTTTCTTCCGGTATAAGAGCCTCGTTTTCTTCGTAAAGCTTTGTACCCATTTCCGAAAGAGTTGTGACAAGGTATTCCTTTTCCAGTCTTTCAAGCTCTTCTGAATCATAGACAAGGGTTTCCTCGTCATCGTCAGGTATAAGCCAGCCCTTAAGCGAATCACGAAGTCCCTCAAGATTCCAGTTATCCTTATCGTCATGGGGCAGATATTCTGCAACCTTTGACTCCATTGTTTCAGGTATCATCTTTATGATAGTTTCTCTGAGGTCTTCACCTTCAAGGACCTGATCCCTCTGACCGTATATGATCTCACGCTGACGGTTCATAACATCATCGTATTCAAGCACGCTCTTACGTATAGCGAAGTTACGTCCCTCGACCTTTGACTGAGCGCTTTCTATTACGGATGTAAGAAGCTTGCTTTCAAGAGGTTCATCATCATCACCTGGCATCTTATCCATAATATTCTTTATCCTGTCGCCGGCAAAAAGTCTGAGTATGTCATCCTCTGCTGACAGATAGAAACGGCTTGCGCCCGGATCTCCCTGACGTCCTGAACGTCCTCTGAGCTGGTTGTCTATACGTCTTGATTCATGACGTGTAGTACCCATAATGAACAGACCGCCTGCTTCTCTTACCTTTTCAGCCTCGACCTCTATCTCAGACCTGAATTTTTCAAGAAGCTCCTGATACTTTTGTCTCGCGTCAAGTATTTCCTGATCGTCAGTTTCCGCATAGCCAGTAGCCTCGTTTATAAGCTCCTCGCTGAAATTCAGCTTTCTCATCTGATCCTTTGCAAGAAATTCCTCGTTACCGCCAAGCTTAATATCAGTACCACGGCCTGCCATATTTGTAGCGATAGTAACTGCGCCAAGCTTACCGGCCTGAGCGACAATCTCTGCTTCCTTTTCATGGAACTTTGCGTTGAGGACATTATGCTTTATGCCCTTCTTTTTAAGAAGTGCGCTCAGCTCCTCAGATTTATCAATTGATATAGTACCTACAAGCACCGGCTGACCGTTTTTATTTGCTTCCTCTATATCCTTTATAAGACATTCATACTTACCCATTTCGGTTCTGAATATAACATCGGGCAGATCAAGTCTCTGAATAGGCTTATTTGTGGGTATCTCGATAACATCAAGACGATATATCTCGGAAAACTCTGTTTCCTCTGTCATAGCCGTACCTGTCATACCAGAAAGCTTTTTGTAAAGACGGAAGAAATTCTGGAATGTGATAGTAGCAAGGGTCTTGCTTTCTCTTTCAACCTTTACGCCTTCCTTAGCTTCTATAGCCTGGTGCAGACCCTCGTTATAGCGTCTGCCGTACATAAGACGGCCGGTAAATTCGTCAACGATTATTACCTCGCCCTTTTCGTTTACAACATATTCCGTATCACGCTTCATAACACCGTGAGCCTTGATAGCCTGATTTATATGGTGCTGTATCGTAATATTATCGGGGTCAGTAAGGTTGTCAACGCCGAAGAATTTCTCAGCCTTCTTTACGCCGGCAGGTGTAAGCGTAGCAGTCTTTGCTTTTTCATCTACGATATAGTCAATTCCGGCTTCTACATATTCGTCATCGTTGTCTTCTTTTGCGTCAGTCTCAGCTATCTTTTTGCATTTCATTGTCCGTGCAAGCTCGTCAGCCCTCTCATAAAGATCGGTAGACTTATCGCCCTGACCTGAAATAATAAGCGGAGTTCTTGCTTCATCAATAAGGATAGAGTCAACCTCATCCACGATTGCAAATGTATGTCCTCTCTGAACCTTATTATCCTTATATACTACCATGTTGTCACGCAGATAGTCAAAACCAAGCTCGTTGTTGGTAGCGTATGTAATATCTGAATTATATGCGGCCTTTCTTTCCTCGTTAGTGCTGTCGTGCTGGAGTATACCGACTGTCAGACCAAGGAAACGGTACAGCTTGCCCATCCACTCTGCGTCACGCTTTGCAAGGTATTCGTTTACCGTTACAACATGAACACCCTCGCCGGCAAGCGCATTCAGATATGCCGGAAGTGTTGCCACAAGCGTTTTACCTTCACCTGTTTTCATTTCACTGATGCGGCCTCTGTGAAGAATGATACCGCCTATTACCTGTACACGGAAATGCTTCATCCCAAGCACACGCCATGACGCTTCACGGCATACTGCAAAGGCTTCGGGAAGTATAGCTTCAAACAGCTGATCCTTTTTCTTTTCAGTAAGCTCTTCCTCCGCTTTGAACATTTCCTGGAAACGTCTTGTCTCTGCCCTGAGTTCATCGTCAGAAAATTTCTGATATTTTTCCTCAAGAGCAAATACCTTATCAACCATCGGTTTTATCTTTTTAAGTTCTCTTCGGCTGTTAGTGCCGTTAAACCATTCTTTTAAACCCATCGGGAATCACCTCATAAATTTTTTCATTTTAGCGTACAGAATTATTCGTCGTCAGCTCCTCCGACAACGCTGACGATAACATCCGGATCAGATTCATCGGCATACATTGTACCGGCGGGCAGGAAATTTATCTCCGGAGCCTTGCTCACCTCATCCTTGCTGTAGCAGATGATATTCATTGTGTACGCAGCCTTATCAGCTGATGCCGGTTCATCTCTGTAGATATCCAGTACAACACCCTTGTCACCATTGTAGGTATCGCCTATTTCAAGTTCTTTTTCCTTATCATATGACTGTAAAACAACCATAACATTATATACCTTGAAATAATCATCGGTAAGATCCTTAGTTACAGTTTTAAAGTCACTGCCGCTTTCCGGCTTATCAAGGGAATACTTGTCTTTATTAGACGAGTAGAAATCATCCAGTTCTTTTTTGGTCGTAAAGAACGAAACACGAAGATTCTCATTCACCTTAGCCGCCGCCTCATCAGACACATTAAATTCCATCTGAGTAGTAGAAATATACTTGCTTGGTGTTGACAAAACCTCGCCTTCCTCGTTATAGACTACACCCTCGCTGTCAACAGAAACCTTAGAGGATACTTCCTCCTGCGCCTTTTCGCTTGCGGCTGAAACACTGCTTCCAGTACTGCTGCTTTTATCCGGAGCTGTCTCGTTTTGCTGTGTACATCCGCACAGCAGCATAGCTATAACAGAACTGATAAGAAAAATAGTAATTTGTTTTTTCAAACCTCTCATCCTCCAAACATTACATTATGTACTTCATCCTGCGCAAATAGTTTTTATATAGAAATATTATTTGCTAAGCGGAACGAAGATATTTTCCTTAAGACTTTTCAGAAATCTTGCCTGTACTATATCAGGACATCCGCATTTCGGGCAAACAGTAAGCTTGCCGTAATCATTATTATGCGGTATGCTGCTGTTATCAAGTCTCAGTACAGCCTTTCTTCTTTCTCTTTCGATATCAGGGCAGCTGAGATCACAGAGCGAACGAACCTCGTCCTCAAGATCTCCTTTTTCAAGACCGCTTACAAGTCTTTTGGCTATAACGATCTTTGACACATATTTGTCGATATCGCTTGCAGTAGCGGCAGCCTGACCGCACACGCTGCATCTTCCGGCATACAGCACCTCATTTGAAGCGCCGAAATTTTTACGGATAAATTCCATATCATCGGACAATCCCTTACGGCGGTAATCCGCAAGCTGTGCATTCAGAGCCAGCAGTGCCGTAAACACCTGAGCCGACCAGAAGCTGATCTCCGGTGTAGCGGCTGTTTTGCTGCTGATAGTAAAATCTGCAAAACGACCCTTTCCGCCGAACTCCCGGCGTATCATATCAACATCGTTTTCGCTTTCATATTTGCTTATACATTCATCAACGACCGGTATGTATTTATCCTTTCCCAGACCGCCAAGAAGTATTTTCAATGCGCTGAGCGTAAGAACATATTTATCCATCATCATCCCTCCTGTTTTCTCGTATATCACAGTTTTTCTGCAAACCGGATAATTACCTACTATTATAAACGAAAACGCTGAAATATACAATGGATTTTGAGAATTTTTTTAAATTTAGTTGTCAGTTGTAAGTTGTAAGCTCAAAGCATTATAGCTCAGAGCTAAGAGTGCAGAGTCCAGAGCATGACATACCAGACTTTATTCTTCTTTCAGATAATCAAGCATGTCACTGAATAAAAGCCTC
>CACXDE010000389.1 GCA_902766305.1 uncultured Ruminococcus sp.
CATTATTTCTGTCCTGAGCCGATGACAGCTATGATCGATGCTCCTAATCTTTCACTTGAAAGAGAGGTTACAGGCTATACCGAGGTAAAGCCCGGAGATACATTTGAGACTCACCAGAGATTCTTCACAAAGGTTTCTCACGCTGAGTAATAATTTATACAGGCACAATGTCTGAACCAGATAAGTCGTTTATCCCCTGTTGTTATGACAGGGGATCTTTATTTTGTGCGTAATAATTCCACGCTTCTGATCTGTTGATCTTGTTGCAGCAGGTTTACAGATAATAATATAAGGCAAAAGCAAAATATCGGCAGGGGAAAGAGCTATCAAGCCTGTGAGTATGACCTGAGCGCAGTCAGGAGAAAATGGCTTGTTGACAAAAAGGTAAAAAAGGGATATAATGTTCATTGGTAAAAAGTAAACTGTCAAGGAGAAATAAATAATGAATGCTGAGATCTACGAAAAATACGAGATTATTGATGCTCATGCGCATATCTTCCCCGAGAAGATAGCCGAGACTGCCACTGTGAGTATCGGTGATTTCTACAAGCTTCATATGGACGGCTGCGGTGTAAGTGACAAGCTTATTGAGAGCGGTGATAAGATAGGTACTTCAATGTATCTGGTATGTTCAACTGCTACAGTGCCACGACAGACAGAAAATATCAATATCTTCATTTCTGAGGAGTGTAAAAAGCACAGCTGTTTTTACGGCTTTGGCACAACTCATGCGGATTCTGAAAGTATTGAAGGTGACATAAATCAGATAAAGACTCTCGGACTTCACGGTGTAAAGCTTCACCCTGATTTTCAGAAATTCAATGCAGACTCTCCGGAAGCCTTTAAGATATATGAGGCTATCGAGGGGGAGCTTCCGCTTCTTATCCACTGCGGTGATAACAGATATGACTTTTCAGCCCCCGACCGAATAGCAAATATAGCTAAGAATTTCCCGAAACTGAAGATACTTGCCGCACATCTTGGAGGCTACCAGCGCTGGGATGAGGCTGAGGAGTGTATGAAAGGCTTTGAGAATGTCCGCTTTGACTGCAGCAGCTCACTTGCATTCCTTTCACCTGAGAGAGCAGCACATATAATACGTACATACGGCGTTGAGAATTGCTTCTTCGGTGTTGACTTCCCTATGTGGAGTCATGATGCCGAGCTTGAGAGATTCCTGAAACTCGGATTCAGCGAGGACGAGAACAAAAAGATACTTTCCGGCAATTTCAAAGAGTTTCTTAATATAAAATAAGATAAGAGGGTGGATGTTAACCGAGCATCCGCTCCTTTTTGTATTTCAGCATATTTCTCCGTTCTGCTGCATAATAATTATTATCAGAGGAGGGTGGAGGAATGAATGAGATAACGGAAACTATAGTTTATGAGGAAAAGAACGAGGACAGTACAGAGGCGCTTTCAGAGCGATATGAGGACGAAAGGAACAGGCGGCTTGATGATGTGATAACTACTCAGGCGGTGGTATGCGTTATTGCGGCGGCAGCGCTTTTCACACTGAATCTTATTCGTCCGGATATGGCGGAAAGCCTTTTTCAGAAGCTGAAACACTGCATGAATGACACATCGTTTGTGATTCCTGACCCCGTTGAATATATCATTACGTATCTGCAAAAGCAATGAGTTCCCGAAAATAAGGGCTGATTTCTCGTTTTTTCTGATGGCGGCACTGCTTTTTATGTTTCGTGACAAACGCTTTGTAATGAATATCATTACCGTCTGCGGACTGCATGAATCGGGACATTTTGCCGCTATGCAGCTTTGTGGTGTCAGGGTAAGAGAGATAAGGTTCAGCGGGACGGGAATACGCATCATTACAAGGAAAAGCGGAGCTGAACCGCTTGTGAAGAGTCTTTTTGTGCTTCTGTCAGGGCCTGCTGTGAATATATTAATGTATATGCTGCTGAAAGAGCGGCTCCCCGATACAGCATTAATGAGTCTTGGTGCAGGGATATACAATCTCCTTCCGTACAGCTGTCTTGACGGCGGTGCAGTTCTGGAACTGCTTATACTCGGAAATATCCATGAACGCAGACTCAGGCTGATCCTGAAAACAGCCAGGGGAGTGCTTGTGTTTATTTCAGCAGTATTTTTGTATATTTATGGAGCTGAAGCGGCTGAGTTGTTTATAGTTTTGGCGTTATTGTATATCAGAAATGAGTATTTACCTGAAGTATAATTTTTGATGGCTGATATACACAATGAGCAGTTTTAGTTTATGTACACTTTACATATTGACAATTCTTGAAAAATATTGTATAATTAGCATAAATAATA
>CACXDE010000390.1 GCA_902766305.1 uncultured Ruminococcus sp.
GGCTGCTGTCAAAAAGACCTTCGGCAGAAAGCTTCTTTTTAAGCTGCTCAAAAGCCAGACTCAGCGCGCCCACTCCATCAGGCTGCATATCCTCAATATAGAACTGATACTGCCCTGTCACTTGATAAACAGATACGTGACCTCTGACTAATACCTTCATACCATCCTCAGGGCGGAATTTAAGCCTTGAAGCATTTCCGGCGAACATTACAGCCTTTATCACTGATTTTTCATCTTTCAGTGACATATACATATGTCCGGTTCTGTAATGGTCGGTAAAGTTTGATATTTCTCCTTTAAGAAAAACGGATTTAAGTTTGTCATCATCATCCATAATTGTTTTAATATAGAAATTCAGTTGAGATACCGAAAGAACTGCCACAATATCACTCCTGTCAGCTGTCAAATCTGATCTGTGCGTCAGGCAGATCAGGGATATCCATTCCTATATGCAGACAGCCAGCTCTTGTTATACAGCGTCCCCTCGGCGTTCTGTTTAGAAAGCCTATCTGCATAAGATACGGTTCAATAACATCCTCAATAGTTACAGCCTCTTCGCCTATAGCCGCCGCCAATGTTTCAAGTCCGACAGGACCGCCCCGATAAAATTTCACTATCGCATTAAGCATTCTTCTGTCGTTGGAATCCAGTCCAAGCTCATCTATTTCCATACGATCAAGTGCTGTCTGTGCCGTTTGCAGTGTGATAACACCGTTTGAAAGTACCTGTGCAAAATCACGCACACGCTTAAGCATACGGTTTGCAATTCGTGGAGTACCTCTTGAACGTGAAGCTATCTCCAATGCGCCGTCAGGTTCAATTGCTATACCAAGAATGCCGGCACTTCTGTTTACTATTCTTGCAAGCTCCTCCGGCGTATACAGTTCAAGTCTCAGCGTTACGCCGAATCTGTCACGCAGGGGCGCAGTAAGCTGACCGGCTCTTGTAGTAGCGCCCACAAGGGTAAATCTCGGCAGAGGTAAATGATAGGATGCCGCCATCTGTCCCTTGCCCGTAACAATATCTATTGCAAAATCTTCCATAGCAGGATACAATACTTCTTCGACTGCCCTTGAAATGCGGTGTATCTCGTCCACAAACAATACATCGCCCTCGTTAAGGTTTGTAAGTATAGCCGCAAGATCACCGGGCTTTTCAATTGCCGGACCTGATGTTATCCTGAGGTTTACCCCCATTTCGTTTGCGATAATACCCGAAAGCGTTGTTTTTCCAAGTCCCGGCGGTCCGTAAAGAAGAACATGGTCAAGCGGTTCATTCCTTTGCTTTGCCGCTTCAATAAAAATCGCAAGATTTTCCTTTGCCTTTTCCTGTCCTATATAATCGTCAAGTCTTCTCGGACGAAGGGGATTATCATTATCATTCTCGCCCATTATCTCTGTAGGCGAAACTATCCTGTTTTCAAAATCGAAATCTTCCATACAAATTTCCTTTTCACCGTATATTATAGCAATCCAATTAAGTAGACGCACCGAAAATTCTGTTTTCAAAGACTCCGGCGGCCAAGGCTTCTCGCCCTTGACCCGCATTTTTTTTCAATTATTATTTTGAATTGCTATAGTGTATGTAAATAAACTTATTTTCTGCCTATTGCTTTCAGCGTCTCGCCTATTATCTTTTCAACAGGCAGTGAAGGGTCAATGCCTGACATAAAAGGAGTGACTTCATCCGGCGAATATCCAAGAACCGCAAGAGCGCCTATCGCTTTTTCAATATTGCCGCCCGACACAGGAACAGCAGTACTCGTCTGAGGAAGCTGTAAACTGCCGGAAGGAACCATCTTCTTAACCTTGTCCTTCATTTCCAGAACAATACGCTGTGCAAGCTTGTTTCCGACACCGCTGGCTTTTGTAAGAGTTTTGCTGTCACCTGATGATACAGCAAGCGCTATCTGTTCTGGCGTAAGTACCGACAAAATAGCTATTGCTACCTTTGCCCCCACTCCGCTTATACCTGTAAGCAAACGAAAGCAGTTAAGCTCGCTTGTATCATAAAATCCGCAAAGCTCTACAGCGTCTTCCCTTACTATCATATGTGTATATACCATAGCCTTTTCTCCGACTGCCGGAAGCTTTGACATGGTATTCATTGTAACAAGACACTTGTACCCTACCCCGCCGCACTCTATTACAATAAAACCCGGCTCAGTATGTATCAGCGTACCATTTAAACTATATATCATTACATTTCTCCTGTTCTTATTTTACACCATGAAACTCCTTGCGGATAAATGACAGTTCTTCCATTCCCTTAAAATTTGTACCGTCAAAATCCATTCTTACTACCCATGGCATATAGTCAATAACTCTCATAAAGCCATCATATCCGAAGGACGGCACATAAAAATTTATTACAGTACAAAAAGCCGTGCCGTGAGTACCTATAAGCACATTCTTTCCTTCATATTCGTTCAGAATATCGCAAACTGCCTCAATATTTCTTTCCTGTGTTTTCCTGAGGCTTTCTCCGCCGGGTTCGCAAAAATCGAAATCATTCCAGCGTTTTACAAACATCTGTCTGACGTTGCACTGTCCTTCACCCTTTACACGTTCTCTCAGACGTTCATCTGTAGAAAGGCACAGTCCTCTTTCAGCAACTATCGGTTCAATTGTCATGACGCTCCTTGAATAAGGACTTGAAACAGCCGCATCAAGCCTGATATCTTTCAGCGTATCTCTTGCGGAAAGCCTGTCATACATTCCTTCCTCAGAAAGAACAAAAGTTCTGTCATCACCTTTTCTGTAATCCGGCTGAGCATGCCGGACAAAAAACAATGAAGTCATATTATCACCTGTTGAATTTAATATTGGTGCTTTTTCTATTGAGCATATTGCGGAGCTTTGTTCCGGAACACTGCGCATGACATATAGCCATTGCAAGCGCATCGGCAGTATCATCGGGCTTCGGTACTTTTTCAAGCTTCAGAAGCCGTCTTGTCATTTCCATTACCTGAGGTTTCTTTGCTTGTCCGAATCCGGTAACGGCAGACTTTACCTGCAAAGGCGTATACTCACTTATAGACAGATTATTCATCTGAGCCGCAAGGAGAATAACTCCCCTTGCCTGAGCGACATCTATAGCAGTTTTTTGGTTATTCTGAAAATACAGCCTTTCTATTGCCATTTCATCAGGATCATGCTTAATAATAATGGAAACCATTTCATTATATATGTGCTGAAGTCTTTGCGGATAAGGCATATCGGCATCTGTCGTTATTGCGCCATAATCCACAGCTATATACCTGCCGTGCTGATATTCCACAACACCGTAACCGACTATAGCGTAACCGGGGTCAATTCCTAACACTCTCATACTTTAATCAACAATCCACAGCTTTCAGCCTGAATTTTTTCTCTCCCGTCTGATTTGATAGTAAAAAACAACAAAATCCTTTTTTAAAATACTACTTTAATAATCAGTATACCACATCATACAGTTTTCTGCAAGCAAGTAATACAATTATTTACCGGCGAGCGTCACTCTGGCGCATTGGTGTATAATTATTCTGGGACTTTTTCATAATTATATTGTTTTTCAAAATCTTACAGTTATCGAATAATGGAATAGCAC
>CACXDE010000391.1 GCA_902766305.1 uncultured Ruminococcus sp.
ACCATAGGAGCGGCAACAAAGTTCAGAACGTGCTGTCCGAGTTCAAGAGTATCGCCCTCTTTTACAACAATTCTTCTGTCCTCGAACTGAGTACCGAAGAAATTACCCATCATTGTAAAAGCCTTTGCGCTTGAAACTATAACAGCGTCAGGGTAGTTGTTCATGAAGTTCAGTATATTTGCGCTGTGGTCCGGTTCCATATGCTGGACAACGAGATAATCCGGCTTTCTCCCGTCAAGAGCGTCCCCAAGATTATCAAGCCACTCATGCGTAAAGTTACGGTCTACTGTATCCATAACAGCTATTTTCTCGTCGATAATAACATAGGAGTTATATGCCATACCGTTCGGTACATCGTACTGACCCTCGAACAGGTCTATCTTATGGTCGTTCACACCTACGTATCTGATATCATCTGTAATATTCATTCTTTTTTCCTCCTTGTGATAATAGTTCAGAGCATAAAAGCTCAAAGCTCAAATTAAAACTTATAAGCCTATAGCATTATGAATTATGATTTTTCTAAAACAGCTCCACTCTCCACACTCAAATAAGCTAAAGATTACCACAGTTAGTATTATAACACAAAATCACCACATATGCAACTATATTTTTTGACAGACTGACGACCAAGCATTTTGTAATGCTCATTAGTGCTGAAATGTTTTTTACGAAGCTCAATGACATCTTCAAAATCAATGTCATACCACAGGTGTCCGTCTGAACCGACACGATCAATACGGCTGTCCATTCCGCAGCCGATATGCAGAACTACTGCATTTTTATCTCTTGCCATTTTATCCTTCAGCCAACGGTCAAATACAGCTGCCCGCATAGCCATAAAATATGCCAGCCACTTTGACCTGGACTTTCCTTTTAATTTGAAGCCTTCTTTATGCCATATCTGCTCGGCTTTTTTATCCGATATAATGATGCCCTTTTTGCTGACCATTGCTTTGCCATATAACGGTATGTACAGAGTTTTGTTCACATTCTCCATAATCACACGCTCCCGGTTTTACAATCCAAAAATGAAACGACCGTGCCAAGCCATTTATCCGGTTCATAAACAGCAAGCTCGGCATGCTTATAGCCGTCAAAGCATTTTATCTTCATATCCGGATAATGCTTTTTAATTTTTTGAGCCGATTTTTCAGAATAAACTTCATTCCCTTTTGTTCCGTGCATATAGAGTATTCTTGTGCTGATTTGACCTGACACAGGAGTAAATCCGCCGGAGCATACGGAGTGAAGCATATTTTTTATTGTGCTGTCAGTCATTGTATCGGCAAATTTCAGAAAGCTTTCAAGATATCTTTCCGGCAGAAAATCCTTTTTGAAGCTTTCAAGTGTCTTTCTGTCTCTCTTTTTCGATTTGTGGATAATGCTTATATATGCAACAGTCATAGCCTTTTCGGAGATAAATGACATCTTCACAAGCGGTGCGCCGTCCATAATAAGATTTTCAATACGGATATTCTTTCTTTCAAAAATCTTATAGGCAATGACGCCGCCCATAGATAATCCGCAAAGTGCAAATACATCTTCTATGTTTTCTTTGCTCAGATATTCCTCTATCTGCTGTGCTTCATCTTCTATGGATATAAATTCGCTTTCGTGTTCTTCAATATGCCCGTCCAGCGCAGGAACGATAACATAGTAGTTTTCTTTCAGTACCTCGATCTGTCTTTCCCATATCTGCCAAGGAGTAAGGACTCCGTGTATCAGTACTACCACTTTATTGCTTTTTTTTCCGTATATATGAAATTCCATTATTGTACCTCATTTCCAATGATTTCTTAACCAGTTCAGAAATTCACAAGCAAGTCTTATCCGTTCTTCTTTGCAAGCCACGACGCTTCTATTGATGTTTACTCTTTCTTCCGCTCGGGCAGCCAAAATAAGGCGGTTTTTCTACAACAGATAATCCGCTTGTTTCTACTATCTTTTCATTATCATAGGCAGGCCACGAAACAAATGTTCCGTCTGCCGTATGACGCTTGTAATAGCCCGCCAGAGCAGGTTTTATGTCAATATCTTCTTTTGCTCCTTCTTAACGAAGTTGACTGATCCGCATTTCGATAAAGTGATCGAGCCCATTATCGGATAGCCTTCTGTATGTTATCATGATATAACCTCCGGATACTGAAATGTCCTATTATACTCTTAACTGAAAACATTTAGCAAAAAAACAATTTCATACTTTCATATTGAGAACGATTGAGGTA
>CACXDE010000392.1 GCA_902766305.1 uncultured Ruminococcus sp.
ATATGCATCGTAATCACCATTTCTTAATGATTCGTACAAAAACCATGTGCTGCCATCAGAGAATTCAAGTTCATGCCCAAGCTCTGCCCGCATTTCTTTAACGATATCAGCAGATATTACAAATGCGTTGTGCAAATCGTTTATTCCCAATCTGCTGCACGCATAATATCCGAGTTCTTCCATACATATACCGAAGTGGCTTTCGGTCATTGGGATCCGGATAGCTTTGCGCTTTCTAATAATTGATCTCAGCAAAAAAAGCTGATCAAAGCGTTTTATCCCTCTGTTCCAAACGACCTTGCTGGCGTTGGTTTCGTGATCTCTTTTGTTGTAAATTGCTTCGCCAAGATATTCGAACTTGTTGCATATACTGTATGGCAACAATCGCGTTATCATATCTTCAAACCAAAATCCTTCAGGCAGGCATATCTCATTCCACAGGGCTCTACGGTATAATCCTCCCCAGATATACCCGTTATATTTCATGATATCGCTGCCTAATCCTTCAGGATAAGAAGCATCGGGCAATTGATCTGTTTCAATAATCCGTCCTTCAGCAATAGTCCTGTAGCCGCATTTGACAATATCTGCATCTGTCTGCTCGATTCTGTTAAGAAGATGTTCAATATATTGCTCTGTCACAGTATCGTCATTATCGATGAATCCTATATATTTGCCTGATGCAAGTTCAAGAGCTTTATTTCTTGCTGCCGAAATACCGCGGTTGGACTGTTCAAATACTGCGATATTGCTTATGCCTTTATACCGTTCAATAATTGCAGCACTCTTATCCGTCGAGCCGTCATTTACGATTACAATTTGATAAGTATGTCCGGTTTTCTGGCCGATAAGAGAATTCAGGCATTCGGCCAGATACTTTTCATTATTATACACCGGCACCAATAAAGACAACTCGTATTTATTATCAGTCTGCAAATCCAGTTTACGTGTAAACGGGTCTTTATACAAATAGCCCTTCTTTTCCAATTCAGAACATACCTTTCTGATGTCACATTCTGTAACAGCCTTACCATTAAATACGTGATTATTAATCAAAGAAGAAAAGCCTTTGTAAACACTATGCAATATCCAGGTTTTACATGTATTCACTATTTTTTTATTCACAGGCATCACCCTTTTGTATTCTCATCTTGATTATTCCAAGCAATTCAAAAATCATTGAATCCTTTAATAGCATGAGAACAACACCATATATTATTATTCCGGAAATAACCTGAATAATAACAGTAAAAATCCCGCTTGCATCAATAACATTGCCTATCATTGCAACTGAAATACACATTATTGTTCCGGCAGCAAGCCTCTTGTATGAAAGCTTAATAAGCGTGGATATGGTGAGATATTTATTGCAGTTTTTGACATGGAGAATTGCAACAACCAGTTCCGCCGCTATGGAGGCAACAACAGCTCCTACCGATTTCCATACGGGAATCAGCAGAAGATTCAAGCACAAATTAATACAAGACCCGATAATTATATATTTGGTTGTGTCTTTTATTCTGCCACAAGGTACATAGTACTGATTACTCAGACATGTACTATTAGCCATAATTATTAATATTGGACCCATAAGATAAAGCAGTGTAATAACTGGTGTATATCCTTCGCCAAAGAAAACCGGAACAAACCTTTTAGCCACTCCTGCAATACCAAAAACGCACCCATAACACATCAGGAAAATATAATCCATTGAATGTGAGATATGTTCGCGGATTTGTTCATGCTCATTCTTTGCATACAAATATGATATTCTTGCTCCCAATACTGTATTAACTGAAGAGAAGATCAAATACTTTGAGAGATTTACTATTTTAGTTGCCTGTTCGTAGTATCCATTCTGATATGCATCACGAGTTATAAGTCCCAATAATGTTTTATCAAGATATGAGTATACTGCGGAAGCGACACTAGGAATAAAATAAACCAGTGTTTCATGTAAATGATGACCGAATTTAAATAAACGCCAATCGGTCTTTACCAGAAATCGTGGAAGGAATATCCACATTGATATAGAAGCAATTGCCTGAGATGATGAATTCAGCCAAAAATACACTATAAGATCAGTCTTTGTTCTGACGAAAAGAAACAGACATATTATGCTAATTATTTTTACCGCAGCACTGACTGAAATTGTATATTTCAGCATCTCTTTCCCAGTATAAAACCATGAGATATCGAACATAGATGATATCAGTATCGGACTGAGCGCTATAAAAAAAGGTGAAAACTCTTTTAATCTTAACGATAATACTATCCAAGCTATAAGACTGACCGATGATGTTGCAACTGTCAACAATTCAATTTCCCAAAAAAGCTTGCTTGATACCGTCTTATCTTCACGGTTTACAGCTATCTCCCTTGCTCCATAAGAGGCCGTTCCCAGCACAGCAAACAAATTGAAATAAGTAATAACTGAATCGCTGTAGCTGAACAATCCAACACCATCCGCACCAAGCGTCCTCGAGATATACGGTGCGGTTATAAGCGGTGTCAGTAATGACAGCACATCATATAATGTCCTATATACTACATTTTTTTTAATACTCGGCTGATTATAGTCTCTCAATATTTATTGTTACCTTTGCTAATATCCTAAAAGAGTCGCATATTTATGATTTGATCGTATACCGTGCAGTTTAAGTGTCTTTACTTTTATATTTTTATAGTAAAATTTCCAATGCTTTTATATCTTCATTTTATTTTTCTTATACCCAAAAGAGAGAAAAAACGCAGGAATCTTAAATATTATATAAAGCAGCTTGTCTTTTTTTAGCTTCAAGCTACTA
>CACXDE010000393.1 GCA_902766305.1 uncultured Ruminococcus sp.
AAAAAATAGCGTATGTATCAAAACATACGCTATCGTTCTTATTAACAAAAGAAAAAGCTACATTTTATACAATTTGTATCAAAAATGTAGCTTTCAACTTGGCAGGGGGCAGAAGGACTTGAAGAAGATTTTGGTAATTTCTTGCCTTTTTGCAACTTCTCGTATTCGCCTATAATTCGGCAAGAAACGACAACTTAGAGCAAGCTCACTTTTGCTGCCTTTTTGCCGCTTTTAGTGGCAATAAAGGACAGATAAAGGACAAGGTTCAGGCATACTCCTGTAAATAGCCAAAACTTAAAAATAGTAGAATTATGCCCTAACGTCATTATATTACCATTTGTCTTTTGCTTCTTGTCCAGACTGTACTTGACATATTCTGCGCTTCAAAAACATGCCCTCATATTAAATGAAATGTTTGATTAAAATCACGACAGAAGTTTTTTATTCTGTGTGATTATGAAACAAATTGCCAAATATATGATAACTCCCATTTTTAATTAGTGGGTTACCTATTATTCCAACCAGATTCCCTTGCAAATTCAGCGAGAGCTGCGCAGAATGCTTCCTGCTGATGCTGAGGATCAAGCTTTTTATAAGCTTCGCAGAGGTCATGAACAGCCTTGACCACATTGCGAACTTCCTTACACTGTTCCTGTTGGTAATGCATTATTTGCTCCTGATTCTGTCTATAATAGTCAGGATTAACATACTGCGGATTAAAAAACTGATTGTAGAATTGATTGTTATACATAGTTGTACCTCTTTTCGTTTTTTCTTATTATAGCTTAATGATAAGACGATTACAAGTAAATAAAAGTGTTTTTTTAGGTAGTTTTCATGCACTCCACAATAACTTTGCAAAAAGCCGTATCATCCACCACTGATCTAACAGCTGCATCAAGCATCGTATCTCTGTCAACATGGCTCCAGTCAAGCGAAAAGCCATAGTGAAGTGCTATGCATCGTATCAGTTCACGGATACTTCGTCCGTTACCCTCACGGAACGGGTGAATGATATTCAGTTCTGACATAATATAGGACAAATGCTCAATCTGGCGCTGTCTGTCCGTTTCATGCAGCATATTGTCACTGTGTATCTTGGCAAAGACCTTATCCAGCTCCTGAGCGATTAAATTTGGCGGAAAAAACATGGTTTCGCCCTTGCTTATCTGCTCACGGCGGATATGTCCGGCAAAAGGGTACAGGTCTTCAAACAGGAATCTGTGTATATTTATTAGCTGTGTCTTGGTGAATCTGCCCTTGATTGGCGATTCGAGGAGCATATACTGTTTCAGAGATGTGATCTCCTCCTCCGCCTGTTTCAGCTCATGCATTTCCTTGATATTCAGCTTGTTTTTGAGCACATCAGAATCAGGATAGCAGTATATCGACTGAACCGTTGTGAATACTTCATATTTTGAAAACATTACTCCGCCCTATGATATTTTGCTTTCAGTTCTGCCATGATCTGCTGATAATTCGCCTGACCGCTGGCATATCTGTCAAGGTTGCGTCTGCTTTCGGCACTCAGTGTGAGCCCCTCAATTGCCATCGTTCCGGCAACATTCTGTACTCGCTGTTTATGCAATTGATCAGTAACAGGCTTTCTCTGTACCTGTGGCTTCATGTTTCTTCCTCCCCTTTTGAAATTCTAACGCTTCTTCATTTGCTCCGCCCTTGATGTTGAATTTGTCACATACGCTACCAAAACTACTCTGTCCTTTCCATAATGAACATTGCGTAGTTTATGTGTCATTCGTTTATGAAGATACGAAGCGTCCAGAGCAAATCTTTATATACATTATATCATAGTAATACTGAAAAAGCAATATTATCTTCCGATTTTACGTTGATTGCAACTTTTACTTCACCAATAAAATCAATAATTCCATTTTTTTACTCATTTCAAGGCTAAGCTCAAAGGTACTGCATCATCAAATTTGTCACCAAGCAATATAACTTATCAACAATTATTTGACTTATTGTGTGTTTTGTGGTATAATAATACATATTAATGTGTCAGGGGGACATGAGATGGCTATTCCAAAACTCAAAAAGGAAAATGTGATTGAAGCAATAAAATTCATTGATAAAAACGGCATTCCACCACAGTACCAAAGCACCCAATACGACCTTATATCAGAGGATAATAAGAAATACCCTCCCAAATAT
>CACXDE010000394.1 GCA_902766305.1 uncultured Ruminococcus sp.
GCAGGCGGAAAGCGATGTTACAGCGGCAATTGCAAGAACTCCCGATAGTACCCTTGCAAAAAAAAACTTTTTCATAAAGCTCCTCCTTTTTTTGTTCTTATCTTTCATTATTTCAGCGAACTGCTGTAATCTTTTAGATAATACTTTACACCGCTGACGTTTTCATCATAGAAGCACAGTCCTGTGACCAGCAGCTCTCCCGATGATGTTCTGCCTACGGTATAGTTCTTTCTGACATAAAGCTCGGTGACGTTTTTCCATGATGAAACATCGCACTGACCATAGTCATTATTTCCCACGGCAACAACCGTCCCGTCCTTTTTAAGACCTACAGTATGCATTTTTCCTGCATACACCGCAGTAATATCGCTCCAGTCTCCGGTATTGCACTGACCGTATTCAGCCGTACCCTTAGCAACAACAGTACCGTCCGACTTCAGTCCCACAGTATGGTAATAGCCTGCTGAGATCATCTTTATGTCCTTCCAGTCTGAGATATCAGACTGTCCCCATTCGTTTCCTCCGGTAACAACCACTGTTCCGTCGTCCTTCAGCCCTACGGTATTGTTCATTCCTGCCGAGATACTCACTAAATGATTCCAGCCGCTCACCTGACAGCGCCCGTCTTTATCATTTCCTGCTGCGCATGCTGTCCCGTCCGACTTTAGTCCCACTGTATGCTCATAGCCCGCATCAATATATACTATATCATTCCAGGAGCTTACATCACTCTGTCCGTTGTCATTGTTTCCTACGGCTACTACACTTCCGTCACTGCGCAGTCCGAAAAGATTCTGATATCCTGTCGAAAGCATCTCGATATTGCTCCAGCCGCTTACATCATAAGTCTTTATCCAGTCGGCATTATCAACATAGTTTACATCGACTTTCTTTTCACTATTTACAACGGCTATTCCGTCATAGGGCAGTGCAAAGAAATCCTTATTGATTATCATCTCTCCGTTCACAACACCATCACTGACCACGGAAGAAGATACATTGCTGTCTCCCTTGCCTGCCGTGCCTATCACCACTGCCGCTGTAATACCGCCGCAGATAAGCACAGCCGCAGCCACAAGCGCTATAATCCGCCTCCTGCGCTTTTTCTTTGCGAAAGAAAATTGTAATGCAATCCTGCTTAGAGAATCCATAGACGGAGGTGTTACAGAACGATAATCAGCATGCGGAGGGGTTACAGACCGGAAATCAGCTTGCCGAGGTGTTACAGACCGGACATCAGATTGCCGAGGTGTTACATGCCGATAATCAGCATGCGGAGGGGTTGCTATTGTTCGCGGCGCAGGGGGGTTGGGTAAAAGCTGCTCCATTTCGTTTCGGTCAAGACGGAACAGTGTCATTTTTCTTGCCACACTTTATCACCCTTATTGTTTAATTTTATCATGTCTCGTCGCCCTTTATCCATGAGAAATTACAGTAGCACTGCAGCCGTCTTTCCATTCCTCGTTCCAGGTATCAGAGGGGCTGGTGTCGCCGCTGAATTCTATTGTCTGTTCGCTCTTCCACCTGTTGAATGCCGAATGATCTACATAGGTGAGAGAGTTGGGTATGGTGAGAGTCTTTATCGAGGTACAGCCAGAGAAAGCCCACGTTCCTACACTGGCAAGCCCTTCGGGAAGATTGATCTCCGTCAGGCTCTTACAGCCGGAGAATGCCCTGTCCCCGATCATGGTAACAGTGTCGGGAAGAACGACATTGGTAAGATTTTCTGCTGCTGTAAATGCGTGAGGATAAATATTTACAACTCCGTCCGGAACCGTAAAACTGCTGCCGGACTTGGCTGCGGGATATTTGATAAGGATAGTCTTATCCTTGTTGTAAAGCACACCGTCAACCGAAACAAAATAAGCATTTCCGCTGCCGACATGTATTGATTCCAAAGAGGAGCAGTTAGCAAATGGGAAATAGCCTATATCTTTTACACTTGCAGGTATTACAATTGATTTTATCCCGACACAGTCGTTAAACGCCCAGCCCTCTATTGTCTCAAGACCTTCGGGCAGAGTGATCTCCGACAGCAGGGTGCAGCCATCAAACGCTGCTTCTCCTATGGATTTTACCGTGTCTGGAATCTCCACTTTTTTAAGAGCGACGCAGTCTACAAAAGCTCTGGAACGTATATATGTAACTCCGCTTTCGATCTTTACTGTTACCAGCTTGGACAGATTCATATATTCCTTGAAATCGCTGTTGAAATAATCATCCGAATATATAGTCAGCACGCCATCCTTATAAGTATGGTTTTTTGTATCTGCCGCAATGGTTCCGACAGCTGTATACTCCGGAATGACATTGCTTGAACCATCCGATACAGCATTTACACCTGCTGTAGGATTGTCTTTATTTGACAGGAGAGCGGCAGTTATGCCTCCGCCGATGAGCATTGCGCAGATTATCGCAGCCACTGCGGCAATACGTCCGACAGGCTTTTTTCTTCCCTCACTGCGGACGGGCTTATTCTCCGGCATAGTATATACCGGAAGCGGAGCTGTCTGATATCTGTCATAGGTCATCGCACCGGTCGGCTGCACAGGAGACGCCGGCATATATCCCTGTGGTATTACCGGCATCGGAATATCAGCAGCAGGGGGCTTAGTTCCGTATTTATCCAGTACAGCATTTTTTTCGTCTTCGGATAAAAAGTACAAAAACTTTAGTTGTTCACTCATTACACTCACCATTTCTGTTTCTGATATTGACAAAAGATTATTTATTCGCCGATCTTGTTCTTATCAGTGTTTTTCTTCCTTGTATTTTTTATATCTCAACTACTGTGATCCATTTCTCTAATTATTCTGATCACGTCATCTGTATTATCATCCCATGTCTTGAAAAGACCTAATCTGACGCAAGTGATGTGTTCTCTTTCCGCAAAAGAATATGCAACGCTTTTTTTCGGTGTATAAATCCTAAGCTTGGCGCAGCCCTCAAAAGCACCGGGCTCTATTTCCTTCAGCGAAGCAGGCAAATAGATTTCCTCTAATGAAGTGCAGCCCGCAAATGCCCTGTTTCCTATATATTCTACACCCTCTGGTACGGTAAGCTTCTTTAATGACAGGCAATTCTCGAAAGTCATGTTTCCGATATAAGTCAATTCTCCCTTTGGAAGACTGACAAGTTTTAGGCGTGAGCATCCCGAAAAGACCCCATCTGATAAACGCCTCAGTTTTTTTCCAAATACGATATACCGCAATTGCTTGCAATCCTGAAATGCTGATTTGCCTATCTTTGACAGAGATTCAGGTAGATCAATGTTTGTCAGGCACGTACAGGCGTTGAACACATTATCTTCTATTTCATCAAGACCGTACGGCAGAAGCACCGATTCAAGATCAAAGCAGGTGAAAAACAGGCGCCTCTTCAATACATCTATTCGCAGTACGGAAAGATCTGCTGTTTTCAGTCTGCTCCCTGCGAAGGCTCCTTCTTCAATGTCTATCTTTTCAGGAATTAATCCGTCAGAAGTGCTTCTGACACCCTCATTCAGATCAAATCGTTCTATTCCGCTCTCAGTAAATGCTCCGGCTCCGATTTTTTTTACATTATTTTTGATAAATCTTATACCCGATACTTTTCTGTTATACGCAAATGCAAAGCTTCCTATTTCGCTCTCAGAATCAAACATGGCTATTCCATCGGGCGGCTTTTTTGAAGCTGGATAGCACACAATGCGCTCCTTATCTTTTGAATATAATACACCGTCATTGCCGCTGCAGTAATAAGGGTTGTTTTTGTTTACACTGAATTCTTCAACAGATGATTTTATAAATGCCTTTGCATCTATTTTGTTTACCCCTTCTGGTATCTGTACGGATTTAATATCCGATACCTCTTTCAGAAGATCGCTTCCAAGCGAGATGACTTCTTTTCCTTCAAGCTTCACAGGCAGGATAAGTTTTTTCGAGGCAGTGCTGTAAATTGATGGTTCTCTTTTTACAGACGGGAGTACAGAATCAATGCGGACACCATCCTTATCAGAAGAAAATCGGAAATGACTCATAATATTGAGCTTTCCGTCAGCTTTTTCTGACGATAAAGGATCATTTGTACCTTTAGTATCTGCAAATGAAACATGAGGAGTAAGCTTGACTATCTTCTGAATTTTTCCTTTTTCAGTGGAAAAAAGTGTTCCGTCCTGAACGATAAGATAAGGATTATTTTCATCTATTACAACGCTTGCAAGGTCTAAACAACCGTCAAAAGTATCGCTTTGTACCAAGCTGATACAGTCCGGAATTTTCAGCGTTCGGACTTTGAGTTCCGAAAACAGTCTGCTCCCAAGTCCCTTAACGGTTCTTCCGAAAAATACTGAAGGCAAAACAAGATTCTGTTCGTTCTTCTTGTAAAGTGATGGATAGTCATATACCGAAGGTGAGATGTAGGTCAGCATCACTCCGTTGTCTACATTTGCCATGCCAAAAACCGAAAACAATTCCGGATCGTCAAGCACCATTTTTGCGACCTTTCCTCCCTTTACAAATACAGAAGTGCTTGCTTTGAATGCCGGAACCTCAGCTTTGGCAGCTCCCTGTGCAGAAGATGCCATATTCTGTGCAGATAAGGCGGAGATCATTTTTTTATTTCCGTCAGATACAAAATATAGACTGCCGTTTTCAAACACATAGCGCTTATTGCCCGGCATCGAAACAATCTCATTTAGACCGAAAATGCCCTTGTATAAGTCCGGATCGATGGTTTTAACGCTGTCAGGAATTATCAGCCTCTTTATTCCGGTGATGATTCCTGAGACTTTGATTGAAACCACACGCTTTTCACATATCATAGCAGGGATGGTAAGTGTTTTATCCGAAGGGTCAAAAAGTGTCGTGTTGTTCAGTATTTCTGATGAAATATAATAAATCTCTACACCGCCGTCCACACTCCTGAAACCAAATAATGACATATAATCATTATCTGCAGCAGACTTTCTCTCGGA
>CACXDE010000395.1 GCA_902766305.1 uncultured Ruminococcus sp.
AGTTGTGCAAGACTGGTGTGAGTCCAGCGTCATGCTGGCACGCTGGAAAAATAATTTGATATAAGGGTATTGAAAAATCATGGCGGGGATATTATAATATAAGTACGGCTGTTAAGCTGATAAAAAAACGTAAAGGAATGGTAATAATGGTACAGATAACTAAAGATACTATTGTAGGAGATATTCTTGATATTGACGCTTCAACTGCACCTCTCTTTATGGAGATAGGTATGCACTGCCTTGGCTGTCCGGCTTCAAGAGGAGAGACAATCGAGCAGGCTTGTATGGTACACGGCGTAAATGCAGATGAGCTTGTTGCAAAGCTTAATTCTCATATCGCAGCAAATCAGTAATTTTTCTCAAAGAGCCGCAGAGATATCAGCTCTGCGGCTATATTTCTGCGGAGGTGGTATGTTTGAAGCTTGACGAAAGGCTTGCGCTTTGCGCTTTATTTGTCAGAAGAGGTAAGAAAACTGTTGATGTGGGGACAGATCACGCATATCTTCCTATCTGGCTTGTAAAGCAGGGGATAACTGACAGCTCAATTGCATCTGATGTGAGGGTAGGACCTCTTGAAAACGCTGAAAAAAATATAGCTGAAAACGGACTTTCAGACAGGATACATACTATATTGTCGGATGGGCTTGAAAAAATTTCACCTGATGATGCAGATGATATTGTAATTGCAGGTATGGGCGCAGAGCTGATGATAAAAATAATAGAGTCTGCGCCGTGGCTGAAAAACAATGAAAAGCGCCTTATACTACAGCCTATGACAAGGGCGGAGGAACTCAGAGAATATTTGTGTACAGCAGGATTTTGTATTATGGAAGAAAAAGCCTGCATTTCCTGCAAAAAAAGTTACAGTGTTATGCTTTGCTGTTATGATGGAATAATAAGAGAATGTACCGATATTTACAGATATGCCGGAGATCTTTCAAATGATAAAAGCAGTGAGGCCTTGAGATACATATATGTTGTAAATGAGAAGTTGAAGAAAAAGATAAAGGGATATGAAAAGGGAACAGAAGAATATGAAAAAACAGCGGCACTGATAGACCGGTTCGGTGAAATAATATTGAAGGGCGGAGAAAAAGATGATAACAGCAAGGGAGATATATGATTATATAAACAGCTTTGCGCCTTTTGACAGTGCAATGTCTTTTGACAATGTAGGACTGCTGATAGGTTCGCCGGATACATCTTCGGAAAAAGTAATGCTCGCTCTTGATGTTACCTCCGAAGTAATTGATGAAGCGGCAAAGAAAAATGCTTATATAATACTTACTCATCATCCGGTAATTTTCAATCCGCTGAAAAAGCTGACATCGGACAGTCTTCAATATAAGCTTGCAAAAAATGATATAACAGTTATTTCTGCACATACCAATCTTGATATCTGTGTCGGGGGAGTAAATGACACATTGGCTGAAACGATCGGTCTTGTGCTTAGCGAACATACAAATGAAGACTGCTTTGTGACTGCTGAACTGCCTGAAAGTCTGGAAAGTCAGGAGCTTGCATACAGGATATGCAAGAGACTTGACTGTAAAGGTGTCAGGTTTACAGGCAGGACCGGGATAATAAAGCGAGTAACAGTTGCCTGCGGTGCCGGCGGAGGAAGTATTTTTGCCGCAGAAAAGGCAGGGGCTGATGCTTTTGTTACAGGTGAGATAAAGCACCATGAGCTTATCTTTGCAAAAGAGAAAAATATAGCAGTATTTGATATTGGTCATTTCCGGAGTGAGGATGTGATAATAGATAAGCTTGCAAAAATGCTTTCGGACAAATTTCCGGAAGCTGTATTTGAAAAAGCTGAAAACGATAAGGAATACACGGAATATTACGTCCATGACATGACAGGAAAATGAAAAGGAGAGGGAGAGGGACATGGCACTTGACGGAGTATTTTTAAAACATATAAAAAATGAACTTGAACAGCGGCTTATTGACAGCAAGGTGGATAAAATATATATGCCCACACGTGACAGCTTTGTTCTCTCAATGCGTTCAAGAGAGGGTACTGACCTGCTTCTGATTTCTGCAAGAGCAAACAGTCCGAGGATTAATCTTACCAATATCAAGCCTGAAAATCCTAAGGTTCCACCCATGCTGTGTATGCTTATGAGAAAAAGGCTTACGGGCGCAAGACTCAGAAGCGTAGATCAGCCCGGGCTTGAACGTCTGCTTATGCTGAATTTTGAGGGCAGAAATGAGCTTGGAGATACGGTAATGCTGACTCTGAGCGTTGAAATAATGGGACAGTACAGCAATATTGTTTTTATTGACGAAAATAATGTGATAATAGACGCTGTGAAAAGGGTAGACGCTTCTATGTCTTCACGCCGGCTTGTACTGCCGGGTATGAAGTATGAGCTTCCGCCTCAGCAGTCAAAGCTGAGTATGCTTGAATATGAAGCGGAGGATATCATAAAGGCGGTCGAAAAAATTCCGGGCAGCAAACGTCTTGATAAAGCTCTGCTTTCGGTGATTCAGGGAGTATCACCTATAATATGCCGGGAGCTTGAATATCTGACCGGAAGGGGAGCGGACGTTTATTCCGATTCACTGGATGAAGAAAGGCGCACAAGACTGTCTTATTTTTTGAAAAGAGATATTGCTTTGGTAAGGGATATGAAGGGCGAGCCGTTTATTATAACTGATAACACAGGAAAGCCCGTTGATTTTACCTATGAATATATACAGCAGTACGGCAGCGGCAGAGCTAAAAAAGAAGCAGATACATTCAGTGCGCTGCTTGACTTGTACTATTCGAAAAAGGACAATGCCGAAACGATACGTTCCAAGGCTGAGGATCTTACAAAGCTTATGAACAACTGCGCTTCAAGACTGATAAAGAAGATATACATTCAGACGGATGAGCTAAAAAACTGTGCCGACAGAGAACAGCTGCGTATATGCGGCGACCTTATTCAGGCTAACCTTTACCGTATAAAAAAGGGTGCGGCAGAATTTGAAGCGGAAAATTTCTATGACGAAAATATGTCAATGATAAAGATAAAGCTTGATCCGGCTCTGAGTGCAGCAGCGAATGCGCAGAGGTACTATAAAAACTATCAGAAAGCCAAAACAGCAGAACAGGTGCTTAAAGTACAGATAGAAAAAGCTGAGTCGGAGCTTGATTATGTTTCATCGGTGCTTGACGCAATAAGCCGCGCTGAGACTGTAAGAGAGCTTGGAGAGATACGGCAGGAGCTGACGGAACAGGGATATCTCAGATCATCCGGAAAAAAACAAAAGGCTGACAAGCCCCTTCCTCCAAAAGAATATATATCAAACAGCGGTTTCAGGATACTTACGGGAAGAAATAATAAGCAGAACGACAGACTGACGCTTAAACAGGCGGATAAGAATGATATATGGTTTCATGCGAAGGATATTCCCGGTTCTCACACTATTATTGTCACCGGCGGCAGAAAGCCTGATGATGATACAATGCTGATGGCAGCACGTATAGCAGCCTTTAACAGCAAGGCAGGACAGGCGGGAAAGGTTCCTGTGGATCATACACTTGTCCGGTATGTGAGCAAGCCCCAGGGCGCAAAGCCCGGCATGGTAATATATATCAATCAGAAAACCATGTATGTAGAGCCAGAAAATTATGATGAATGTGACAAACAGGGATTTTAAGTTAAAGAAATACCAAAAATATACCTGATTCTTAATGTTATTTGTGTTAATAATAGAAAAAAATATAATTCTTTTATAGAATTTTAATTGTCGGAATATGTAATATTATTGAGTAAGACGGATTAGAGAAAAAATAAAGAATTAAGAATTTGGAGGACTAGCTTATGATCATGCAGATCATACTCGCACTTGGGGGACTCGGTCTCTTTCTTTACGGAATGAGACTTATGGGAGAAGGACTTGAACTTGCAGCAGGTAATAACCTCAGAACTCTGCTGGAAAAGCTTACAACAAACCGTTTTTTGGGAGCGCTTGTGGGCGTTGTGGTAACAGCTATTATACAAAGCTCAACCGCTGTGTCGGTAATGTGTATAGGCTTTGTCAATGCTGCGATAATGAATATCAGTCAGGCAATGGGCGTTATAATGGGTGCGACAATTGGTACGACCGTTACAAGCGTTCTTTTGTCGATACAGATATCGGATTATGCGCCTATAGCAATATTTATCGGTGCTATTATGGTAATGATATGCAAAAAAAATAACCAGAAATATATTGGTCAGATCATAGCCGGATTCGGAATACTTTTTTACGGCATGACTACAATGAGTGCTAATCTTAAGCCTATAGCACAGTCTGAATTTTTCAGCTCAGTTATTACATCAGTGAGTAATCCTTTAGTGGGTGTGGTTTTCGGTGTTATATTCGCGGCTATACTTCAAAGCTCATCCGCAGCCGTCGGTGTTCTTCAGGCTCTTGGCGCAGCAGGTGCGCTTCTGCTTCCGGATGCAGTATATATGGTTTATGGTATCCATATAGGCGCTTGTGTAACAGCTGTTATATCAACTATAGGTGCATCAAAGGCAGCAAGAAGAACTGCTGTATCATACGTATTATTTACTGTAACAGGTACATTCCTGTTTGCGCTTATCTCTGCATTGACTCCCTTCAACGGATTTATACAGTCTATAACGGATAATATACCGTTCCAGATTTCGCTTGTTCATATTATTTCAAGTATTATTTCTACGATTGTTGTTTTACCGGGGGTTGACCTGATAATCAAGCTTTCAAGCATTATTGTTCCCGGTGAAGAGGATGCAGAGGCAGAAGCCTGCCACCTCAAGTATGTTGACCAGCGTCTTCTTAAAACGCCTCCTTTTGCAGTTTCTCAGGTAACAAAGGAAATTGACAGAATGGGAGATCTTGCGAGAAAGAATTTCTCAAGAGCAATGAAGGCTTTTATGGAAAAAGATCCCGCAATGATAAAAGAAGTCGAGGAAACCGAAGAAGTCATAGATTATCTGAATATGGCAATTACAGATTTCCTTGTAAAGCTTAACGGTCTGAACCTTGAAGACAGCGACAGATTGAAGATAGGCTCGTACTATCATGTTGTCAGCGATATGGAGCGTATAGGCGACCATGCGGAAAATATCTGTGAGCTTGCGACAATGCTGATAAACAAGGAAGAATCCTTCAGTGAAGATGCAGCTGCTGAGTTAGAAAAAATGAACAGTCTTGTAACCGAGATAATAGATGATTCACTGAAAATGTTTGAATCCAGCCGCTATGACCAGAGATTGATTGATCTTGTCAGCAAGATCGAAGAGGAGATAGATGAAAAGACGGATATGTATAAGGACAGACATATCCAGAGACTTAGTGAGGGTGTATGCAATGCTACAGTAGGAACATTGTTCATGGAGCTTCTTACTAATCTTGAAAGAATTGCTGACCACAGTACTAATATTGCTTTTTCAATGTATCCTAAGCAGATAGAAGCAGTTTTATAAAAATTAACGGGGTGTTATGATGAGATCAGTCATGCTGAAAATGCTGTCTGTATTGTCGGCGGTTACAGTGGTGATTTCTGCGTTTTTTGTGAGCGGAGATGTATTTGCAAGGGAAGTAGCCGATAAGGGCGATTTTAAATATGTTATATCAGCTGACGGAAAAACAGCGGAGATTGTAAGCTATGTGGGACAGAGCTTGTATGTTTCTATTCCGGCTGAGATTGAAAAGTGCAGGGTAACATCTATAGGTGCTGCGGCTTTTAAAAACAATTCGACAATAAAGGAGCTTGACATAACCGATTCTATCACAGAAGTTGATACTGCGGCATTTTCAGGCTGTACGGCACTTAAAAAGGTTCATATATCGGGAAGTGTAGGGAAAATAGGCAGGTCGGCATTTTCAGGCTGTACAGCTCTTAAAGAGCTGAGTCTGGATGACGGAATTGAAAAGATTGAAAGATATGCTTTTTCAGAGTGTACATCTCTGACAAGTGTCGTTCTTCCCAACAGCGTTGATTATGTCGGTGATTACGCTTTTATAAACTGTACAGATCTGTCTAAGCCGCAGATGCCGAAAACAATGAGGTATTTTGGCGGCTATGTGTTTGAAAATACAAAATGGATGCAGTCACAGAAGAGCGACTTTGTAACTGTAGGCGATGGCATACTTGTGAAATATATCGGAAAGTCAGATATAAAGAGCATACCTAAAAGCATTAAAATAATCGGAAGCTATGCTTTTGCTGGCAATAATAATATCAAGAGAGTAATGCTTCCGAGCAGTGTAAGCGTCATACAGAACTCCTCATTTGAGGGCTGTCAGAATCTGGAGGATATTTATCTTCCTGAATCAATCGAGCGTATAGGGGAGAGAGCCTTCTTTAATTGTAAGACACTGAAAAAGATAGAGCTTACAGACAGGATGACTCTAATAGACAGCTACAGCTTTGCCGGAGCTGGTCTGACTGAGATAGCGATCCCCAAAAATGTTTCTGTTATAAATGAAGGCGCATTTGACGGATGTAAGCAGCTTAAGGATGTGAAGGTCGGCAGCGGTCTGAAAAAGATATCATCGTTTGCGTTTCGTGACTGTATATCGCTTAAACATATTGTATTTCCGGCAAATGTTCAGGAAATAGAAAAGGATGCTTTCTTAGGGTGTGAAAAGCTGCTCAGAGCAGAGTTTAACGGAGATACCAAGCTGAATGATTCAGCTTTTGACGAATGTCCTAATATGAAGGCGGCTGTGTTCTATCATAATCCTAAAATGATAGAGGATAATGCTTTCAATCAGATACCGGAGCTTGTTATATACAGCGACAATAATATGTATCTTGATGAATATGCTAAGAAGAATAATAAACTCAGCGAAAATATCAAAAATCTTCCGCAGTATAATGAGTATATTCCAAATGACGGCGAAAAAAAAGATGATAAGGGCTTTTCGCTTGGCTATACGCTCATTACAATACTGATAATAATAATAGATATAGGTGTTATAGGTCTTTTTGCATTCTATATTCTTATCGCCGACAGAAAGCGCGGTGTGACATCTGTGAATACTGAACGCAGACGCAGAGATGCCTCACGAGGGCGTTATTCTGATGATTCAGAGGAAGAAAATAACAGACAGCGCACCTCACGGAAACATCCGGCGAGAGTTTCTTCGTCTGATAAGGTAACTTATGTTTCAGTGCCGGACAGAAGCAGGACTAAAAAACCTCATCGTCCAGCACATGCCGCTGAGGGTGTTCATTCGGCTAAGCGTACCAAAAATCAGAGCCAGCCGCTGGATGCGCCCATCCCGCAAAGAAGACCTTCACAGAAAAACAGACCGGCTTCAAGAAGACCGTCTGAAAACAGAAGGATAAGAACCGTTTCAGACGATACAAGAGAGTTTGATAAGCCCGGGAAAAAATAGTATAAAAAGCTTGTATTGGCTGATAATAAGTACAGAGCATATTTGTATTAATATGATGCTGAGTATTGCCGCCTGTAAGTATGTTCTGTTGAGAGCTGCTTACAGGCGGTCTTTTATGGGGGAAAGTCAGGTGCGTGATATAATAAGGCTGGAACATATCTACAGATCATACGGAGTCAGAAATACAAGAATAAGTGTGCTGAAGGATATTAATCTTGTAGTAAAAGAGGGTGAATTTGTGGCAGTTACCGGAAGATCAGGTTCCGGTAAATCAACGCTTATGAATATAATCGGCTGTCTCGACAGGGCTGATGAAGGTAAATACTTTCTTGACGGGATATATGTAACAGACTGCCGTGAAAAAGAGATAACGGAAATAAGGAGCAGAAAAATTGGTTTTATTTTTCAGGGCTTCAATCTGATACCTTCCATGAATGCGCTTGAAAACGCTGCTCTGCCGCTGATGTACAGAGGAGTCGGAAAACGTGAACGTGAATATGCTGCATATCATGCGCTGGAGATGGTTGGAATGTCTCACAGGAAAGATCATTTACCCGGTGAGATGTCCGGCGGTCAGCAGCAGCGTACAGCAATAGCAAGGGCAATTGCTGCTTCTCCGCCGCTTCTGCTTTGTGATGAACCTACAGGCAGCCTTGACAAGACCTCCGGGGAAGAAGTTATGTCAATTATTGAAAACATGAATAATAAAGGAGCAACAGTAGTTATGATAACTCATGATCCGGAAATTGCTATGAGAGCGAAAAGAAGAATATCAATTTCTGACGGAAAAATACTTGAAGAGTGACATAATTTAGGAGTTTTTTAAAAAAATGTTTGAAATGCAATTGCTTTTGTTATTTTTAATAAAAATCAACTATAAAAATATCGCTATTTCCACAAAAAATAATTGAAAAATTTCCCAAAAACGGATTGACAATTTTTTATTATGTGTTATAATAAACTCAACAGGCAAGAAGAAGCGGTCTGTTCGGATAATTGTAAAATACTCTGCGATTGTCTGAAAATACGAAAGAGTATTGAGTGCCGGATATGACGGCAGGATATTAGGAGGTATTATACTATGGAAGCAATTGAATTGCATAATGTTGAAGTCCAGGCTTTCCTCGCAGAGATCGATAAATGTGAAGGAGACGTTTTCCTTGTAACAGATGAGGGCAACCGTCTTAATCTCAAGAGTAAGCTTTGTCAGCTCATAGGTCTTACACAGCTCATCGAGGGTGGCAAGATCAGCAATGCTCATCTTGAATGCCAGAAGCCTGAGGATCAGTCTAAGCTTTTCCGCTTCAATATTTTCGGAACAGCTGCTCCTGAGGAGGAGAAGAAGGAAGAGAAGGCAGAGGAAGTAAAAGAGGAAAAGAAGGACGAAGATAAGAAATAATTCGTTTTTTCAAAAAACATGCCGGCGTTGGAAGCAGATTCCAGTGCCGGTCTTTATTTTTATAAACTTTCAATTAAACCAATAGACATGTTGGGGCTGCCGCCCCAAACCCTGCCCGGGCTTCTCGCCCGGACCTCGGCAGGGAACAAGTTCCCAGCACCCATTTATTTTTTACAGTAGAAGTTCTGAACAAGAACAAGGATTAAAAGCTTCGCCCGCCTTTTCAAATGAAGCAGAATCATGTCAGTTTTCAGTGCCGTACTGAGCATAGTAGGCATCAATAGCAGACTTAAGATTATCGTCAATTATGACTTTGCCGTTATACTCCTTGTTGTAAAGATGTTCGATAACCTCAGCCATTGTTACGATAGCCGTTGTTTTAAGACCGTATTTTTCTTCGATCTCTTTGAGAGCGCTCTTTGTACCCTGACCTCTTTCCATTCTGTCAACAGAGACGACCAGACCGACAGGAGTTACATTTCCCTGAGCCTTGATAATCGGGAGAGTTTCCTCAATTGACGTACCGGCTGTTGTAACATCCTCAATAATAACTACCTTGTCACCATCGTTTATCGGACTTCCAAGCAGGATACCCTTGTCGCCGTGATCCTTGACTTCCTTGCGGTTGGAGCAGTAGCGGATATCCGTATCGTATTTCTCGCTTATGGCTATTGTTGCTGCAACGCTGAGAGGAATACCCTTATATGCCGGACCGAACAGAACATCAAAGTCCAGACCGAATTTATCCTTTATTGCCTCAGCGTAATAGCCGCCCAGTCTCCTGAGCTGCGCGCCTGTACGATAAAAGCCGGTGTTTACGAAAAAGGGTGTTTTTCTTCCGCTTTTTGTGACGAAATCTCCGAATTTAAGAACCTGACAGTCTACCATAAATTCAATAAATTCCTTTTTGTAGCTTTCCATTTCAATACCTCCGAAATTTAAGATAGCAGTAACGCACTGCTTCATAATATGTCAAGTATAACACATTTCAAGTCCATTGTAAACAATAAATACTATATAGTTGTTAGTTATAAGTTGTCAGTTATCAGTTGTAAAGTTATAAGGCTTACGTAATAAACTGACAACTTCCAACTGACAAATGACTACTGTAAATAAAGATTCTTCGTCGCTTTGTTTCTAAAAAAATGGTTCATCATTACCGGCAAGTCAAAAAGTGCAACTAATCATAAAAACAAGTCCGCTCCTCAGAATGACAGGCTTGAGAAGCTTATGAAACAATATAAGAAGAATAAAGTTTAATACGCTATAGCTTAGAGCTTA
>CACXDE010000396.1 GCA_902766305.1 uncultured Ruminococcus sp.
ACTGGCGCAAAGAACGATTCACAAATGTTACGTTTTACAATGAAGTAGTGCAAGACTGATTTGGGTGCGCAGGCACTGCGCCAGCGTCACTCTGGCAAAAAAATTCTGTCGATTTCTATTGATTTATCAGGAGTTCATGTTATAATTATAGTATTGTTATTCATAATAAATAGACAGGAGAACATCTTAAGTATGAAAAGAAGAAATCATTTTACGGCTTTTACTATTATTCTCAGCATTATTATGTCTGTCTGCATGGTAGGGTGCGGAGGTTCAGACACAGAGGGTCAGGAAAGCATTAAGGAAAGCTCAGCAGCAAGCAGCGCTGTCAGTACACCGGCGGATGTTTCAGAGTCCGGGGGAGAGGGCGATACATCAACAGTTCCTGCCTGGGCGCAGTCCTCTGTTGAGGAAAGTATTCCCGATCAGATGCCGTCTCAGCAGCCGACTGAAAATGAGTCCGCTTTAAAGAAAAAGAAAATGAAAAATGAAGCAGAGGTAAAAAAGCTTGTTTCAAAGCTTAAGCCCGGAAAGACACTTTATGACGAAATATACAAGCTTGAGGACTTTCAGGCAGGCGGTCATGTTATTACTGATCTTGACGGAGACGGAACTCTGGAGCTTGTTATACGCAGCAAGAGCAGAAAGACAATAAGCATCTACAAGGCGGAGGACAAGGTGCTTAAGGGTCCGATAGTTCTTCAGGCGTCTGAACAGGCAGATATGCGTTACGGCTTTTTCAGTGAGGATAAAAAGTTCTGTGATAATATGTGTTTCTTTACCACTCTAAAGGATATGGGCGGAAATACATATGTTATGAATGTTTATAATTATGCCGGTATTGATAAGGAGCTTGAATTAGTCAGGAGTGTTGTATATACCGCAAGCTTTGTTGAAAATGATATGTCGAAGGTACAGTTTACTACTGAAGACCCGGGTTATCTTGAATACAGCTGGCAGGAGTCCTTCAATGACGGCTGCAAGAGTATTATTACTCTCAAGGAAAACGACAAAAAGCCTGATGTCAAGAAAACAGCCAAGTTTCTCAGTGATTTTGCTTCAAAATATTATGCCAAGGATGATCTTGTACTGAATATCTGCGGCGGTATGACTGTTGACGGAAGTGCGCTGCCTATCGGAAGCGTAAGCGACCTTGCAAAAAATGAGGTTCTTGCAAAGCATGGACAGATATTCGATCATCCTCTTTGTACAGCGTTTTTTAATAAAATGGGTAATTACGAAGCAACCCAGCCTCAGGGAAGATATTCTATTGAAAAGTATGCAGATGAAAAGGATTTTACTCAGACTGATAAAAATATAATTGAAGCCTTGATCGAATATGACAATACATTATAAAAAATGGGCTGGCGCACTGATCTGGTGCGTCAGCCTTTTTAGCTATCAAGATAAAAGTAAAAGTTTTAGGAAAGGGGTCTGGGGGAAACCCTTTTTCAAAAGGGTTTCCCCCAGCAAATGTACCAGTGATATTAATTATTCCTTTTCAGCGGTATTTTCTTCGGAAGATACCGGCAGTTCCTGCGGTTTGCCCTGGCATTCAACGGCGAGGGAACGGTAGGCGAGGATAAATGCTGATATCTCAAAAAGTATCCCTAACTGGCATATTGTAGCGGTGGTTATTTTATCCTTTCCCATACCGAAAAATGATGCGATAGCACTATAGACATTTTTATCTCCTGCCATATACAGAATGATGGCAAGTATTATTACAGCTGCACCCACACCGCCGAATATAAGTGCAGTAAACATAAGCGGTTTGTTTTTCATTTTGCTTCTCCTTAGTTAATAGAGTATTGCGCCGTACTTTGTACAGAGGGCTTCAAGCTCCTCACGCTCAACGGCACAGCGGCTGTCTACAATAAGCCGTCCCGTAAAGTATCTCAGAGCAGCTTCAAGAGTGGTAGAATCATTTGCATGAATCGTTACAGGAAGACGTGTCATATTTGAATTAACTGACAGAACAGTAACATCGTCCGAGCTGTTCAGCTGTATAAACACAGAGTTTATATTTTCGTCATCCATGTCAATAAGATCTTCGCTCATGCCGTAATCACATTCTATAGGCTCACTAAGCTCTATGTTTTCCGGAAGGAAGAAAACTTCACTTTCCACAGCTGCTGCATAGCTGTCCTTTTCACCTTCCGGATCAAACAGGCTTTTGCATGAAGACAGCACGGATAATGATGTATCGTCTTTGTTTTCCGATGTGTTCAGGAAAACAGAAGCTCCGCTTACTGCAAGCTCCCGAAGTTCTGTTTCGTCAAGCTGAGAAAAATTTCCCAGAGCTATAAGAGGTATCTCAGCATGAGGGAATATCTTTTGCAAAAGCTCCGGCAGTTCTGCTATACCGTCAGTACTGTAAATGCCGAAACCGGAAGCGCCCAGTGACTGAAGCGTTATCAGCGCGGCAATATAATCGACTTCATTTTCACTCTTGCCGTCCTCGTCAGCATTCACGGTAACAAAAACAGGTATCCCGGTCTGGACACCGGCGATAACGGCGGCTCTCATCTGCCAGAGAAGACTGTTATTCTTCACAACAACAAGGTCAGCACCGCAGTCACGCAGGATAGTCATTTTTTCGAGATAATCGAATACAGCATCCTCAAAAACGCCGCAGCTGTATTCTTCACTGCAGCAGTCTTCACTGCTGAGAACTGCCCCCACATATGCGCCGTTTCGGAAAGCTTTTTTCTTTGCTTTGTCAACAGCGGCTTTATACCTCTGCGCTAATTCATCATCATCGTCTGTTTCTTCGAGGTTTGCATGATTGATATGCTGTGTATCGGCAAGTATCAGGTTTGCGTACCGCGATCGGTCTGTGCTGTCTGCGCCGTCGGATTCATCCTTATGTCCGGGCAGATCGGCTGTAAGGGGAAGCGTAAAATTTTTCTTCATCACTTTACTCCTTTGATTACATCGACTCAGGTGCGTCTATCTTGAACATTGTAAGTATATTGGCGATAACTGTTCTTACAGCAAGGCATAGCTCAAGACGCGCCTGCATAAGAAATTCATCATCGCATTTAACTTTGCAGGAATTGTAGAACTTATGGAAGAGCGCGGCAGTATCATATACATATCTTGTGATCTTTGAAGGGTCATATTCCTTTGCGGCTGATACGACCTCGTCTTCAAGGGATGCAAGCTTGTTGATAAGCTCTATTTCTTCCGGCGCAGTCAGCTTTGCGCGATCCTGTGCTGTACACTTGCGGGGATGAATATTTTCCTCGGCAAGCTTCTTTACGATATTGCATATCCTTGCATGGGCATACTGTACATAGTAAACAGGGTTCTGAGAGGACTTTTCAACAGCAAGATCAAGGTCAAAATCAAGATGTGTGTTTGCTTCCCTGAGATTGAAGAAGAAACGCGCTGCGTCTATAGGTATTTCTTCAAGCAGGGTAACGAGCGTTATAGCCTTTCCGCTTCGTTTTGAAAGCTTGTAGGGCTCACCGTCCTTGATAAGTCTTACCATCTGCATGAGTACAACATCCAGCCTGTCAGCGTCAACTCCGAGAGCAGTAAGCGCTGCCTTGAGCCTTGGCACATAGCCGTGGTGGTCTGCGCCGAGTATATCTATAGCCTTGTCAAAATTTCTTGTCACAAGCTTGTCATAATGGTAAGCAATATCAGGTACAACATATGTCGGAAGTCCGTTTGAACGTATCAGCACAAAGTCCTTGTCTGCGCCGAACTGTTCAGCCTTGAACCATACAGCACCGTCCTTCTCATATGTATGCCCCTTTTCAGTAAGCATATCCACAACCTTTTTTACAGCACCGTTGTTGTGCAGGGTACTTTCCCTGAACCAGTTGTCATATTTTATACGGTATTTCAGCAGATCACGTTCAAGACCTTCAATATTGAGCGGAAGCGCATAGCTGACAAGAGCCTTTCTTCTTTCGGTGCTTTCACATTCAACATATTTGTCGCCGTAAATATCTGCAAATGCTTTTGCATGGTCGGTGATATCCTGTCCGTGGTAAGCGTCCTCCGGCATCTCTACTCCTTCTTTATAAAGCTGGAGATACCTTACTTCAAGCGACAGACCGAACTTTTCTATCTGGTTTCCCGCATCGTTTACATAGAACTCTCTTTTTACATCGTAGCCTGCCATATCAAGCAGACTTGAAAGCTGGTCGCCTAAAGCGCCGCCTCTTGCGTTTCCGACGTGCATAGGTCCTGTCGGATTGGCGGATACAAATTCAACAAGAACTCTTTTTCCGCCGCCGAAATCAGAGCGTCCGTAATTTTCGCCCTTTTCCATTATTTCACTCAGTACTTTACCGTAAAATTCAGGTGAATAGAAGAAATTAATGAATCCCGGTCCGGCTATTTCAAATCTGTCAAGGCTTGTACCTTCAAGATCAATTTCAGAGGTTACAGCCTCTGCGATCTTTCTCGGCGCAGCCCTGAAAGCCCTTGCGGATACCATTGCAGCATTTGTTGCAAGGTCGCCGTGGCTACGGTCGGCAGGGGTTTCTATTGTGAATGCCGGAACCTCACCCTGGGGGAGAAGTCCCTTTTCAATTGCAGCAGCAAAAGCTTTTTTTATAGCGTCATCAAGCTTCTGTACAGTCTGGTTTGCTGTTGACATTTTTGTTTGCCTCCTCTATATTCAGCGTCAGTTCATTTGTGCTGACAAGCTCATTTTCAATATCTATATTGTAGCGTACAGATACAACTCCGCCGCTGTCATCAAGCGCAACATGAACCTTTTCAGTATATATTCCAAGACTCATGTATCCGAACGGAGTACGGTATTCGCATCTGTGGCGTTTTCCCTCTTCAAGTATAAGGTTGTGGCTTATTTCGCCGCCCTTCATGACGGTGACAACATTGTTTTCGTCCACCTTGACAGTAGTGCGGTAATGCTTTTCGGGATCCTGCGGATCATATTCCTTATAGCTTATATACCTTGTACTGCCTTTTAGAACGTATGCAGCACCTGTTTGCAGGTCAACCTGATCCTCGCTGTCGCTGACATATTGCTTGCCGCATACGCTGAGCAAATATTTTTCGTCCATTACTTTCCTCCATTAAAAACAGAACTTTTTATCATTATTTTAAGCTTTTAGCCAGTTTATCAATATTTATATGCGCCGCCTCATATTCCACGCTTTTGCCTAAAAATACGTCCGCGGTCTTGCGGAAGCCTTCTACTGTATCGCTGACATAATATTTGCAGCTTCCTATAGTATTGCTGGTATTCAGCAGTCCGGCATTTCCAAGAATATTTGCGGCATACAGCGCCGTTTCCTTTCCTGAATCTATAAGCGTTACTCCTCTGCCAAGATAATCTGATATTGCTTTGGCGATTATCGGAAAATGGGTACATCCCAGTATAAGAGTGTCAATGTTTTCCTTTTTCATTTCCGAAAGATATCTTTCAACTGTAAGCTTTACTATCGGGTCATCGGCGCTTATGAATCCGTTCTCAACCAATGGTACAAAAAGGGGACACGCCTGCTGAAACACAGTTATCCTTTCATTCTGTCTGAGTATTTCCTTTTTATATGACGAACTGTTTACCGTTGCCGGAGTGCCTATTATACCTATTTTGCCGTTTCTTGTTGCCTTTACTGCGGCGGACGCTGTAGGTATTACAACCCCTGTAAACGGTACAGGAAGCTCATCGTACAGCTCAGAGGCTACGGAGCTTACAGTACCGCAGGCGGCTATGATAAGCTTTACACCCTTTGACAGCAGAAAGTCAGCGTCCTGATGCGCATACATTTTAATTGTCTTGTCGCTTCTTGTTCCGTAGGGGACTCTTGCGGTATCGCCGAAATATATAATATTTTCCTGGGGAAGTACTTTTATAAGCTCCTTTACCGCCGTAAGACCGCCAAGCCCTGAATCGAAAACCCCTATAGCCTGTTCAGACATTTTTACCAGCCCTCTCAAATGCAAGTGAGATAAGTTTCTCTGTAAGCTCATCGCTTGGTATGCCGCTTGCCTCCATAAGCTTCGGATACATACTGATAGATGTAAAGCCGGGGAGAGTATTTATCTCGTTAAGAAGTATACGGTCATCGTCAGTTACAAAGAAGTCAACTCTCGACAGACCCTCACATCCCAGAGCAAGATATGCTTTTGCGGCAATGCTGCGAACCTTTTCGGCTGTCTCGTCACTGATATGTGCCGGGATAAACAGCTTTGACTCAGCGTTGTTATATTTTGCGTCATAATCGTAAAATTCAGCGGCAGGCGCGATCTGTCCGGGTACGGAAACAAACGGATCTTTATTTCCAAGAACAGCGCATTCAACCTCCTTGCCGACAATGTTTTCTTCTATAAGGATACGGCTGTCCTCTTTAGCGGCCTTTTCAATTGCACTTACAAGCTCGTCACGGTTATGAGCCTTGCTTACGCCTACGGATGAACCGGCATTTGCAGGCTTTACGAATACAGGGTAGCCGGGGAGATCGTTTTCAACCTGGGCGATACATTTATCCGGATCAGCTTCATAGTCGCAAGAATAGAACCATGTGAATTTTGCCTGATCTATTCCGGCGTGTTCAAACATTATATTGGTGGATACCTTGTCCATGCACTCTGCGGAAGCAAGAACTCCGCATCCTACATACGGTATCTCTGACATTTCAAGAAGTCCCTGCAAGGTTCCGTCCTCGCCGTTCTTGCCGTGAAGCACCGGGAATACAGCGTCAAGATAAACCT
>CACXDE010000397.1 GCA_902766305.1 uncultured Ruminococcus sp.
CGACCGTAAACGCTCTGGAGGAAAAGTTCTCTCATAGCTGTGTTGATAGCATCACAGACGAGGTCAGTATTGAGAGCCTCAAGAATCGTTCTGCCGGGGAGAATTTCAGAAGCCATAGCTGCTGAATGAGTCATACCTGAGCATCCGATTGTCTCAACAAGACATTCCTGGATAACGCCCTCTTTTACATTGAGAGTCAGCTTACATGTACCCTGCTGAGGAGCACACCAGCCGATACCGTGTGTGAAGCCGGAAATATCCTTGATTTCCTTAGCCTTTACCCACTTTGCCTCTTCCGGAATGGGAGCTGCGCCGTGAGCTGCGCCCTGAGTGATAGGACACATAGTTTCAACTTCATGTGAATAAACCATCTTAGAAAACTCCTTTCTATTTTTAAGCAAAGCAATAAATTGCAGCTTTATAAGGCCGACAAAGCCATTTGACGATCATACATATCCAAAACAGGAAAATGAACAATACATCGTATATAAATATAACATATTTCAAACATAAATTCAATACAATTTAATTTAATTTTTATAAAATTTAATTGAACCTGTTTCTTAACCCTCGCAGATAACTCCGTCACGAAGAACAACTATACGGCTGCTGTATGACGCACACTCGGCAGAGTGAGTAACCTGAAGAATGGTAACACCCTTTTCCTGATTCAGTCTGCGAAAAAGCTGCATTATCTCTGCACCCGAAACAGAGTCAAGGTTACCGGTAGGTTCATCCGCAAGGATTATGGACGGTTCTCCTAAAACTGCTCTGGCAATAGCTACCCTTTGCTGCTGACCGCCGGAAAGCTGTGACGGGAACGATTTCCTTTTCTGTGTAAGACCTGTTATTTCAAGCAGCTCTTCAAACCTGTCTCTGTAGTCAGATACCTTTCTTCCGCTCATTTCTATCGGAAGCAGTATATTTTCCTCAACAGTCAGATTCGCCGCAAGGTTATAGAACTGGAACACAAATCCCATTTTCGTTCCTCTGAGCTGTGACAGCTGCACATCATTCAATCCTGATATCGGCTGACCGTCAACGGTTATATCTCCGGTGAAATCCCTGTCAAGTCCTCCGATAAGATACAGCAATGTAGACTTACCGCTTCCTGATTCACCCATAAGGGAAACAAAGCTTCCTCTTGAAATTTCAAGTGACGCATTGCTAAGAACAGTCTGAGCCGTCTCGCCTTTTCCGAATGTTTTATTTAGATTTCTTGCACTTATTACTATATCACTCATGTTTTATCCTCCCATAAATTATAAGGATTTTATTTCTTCTGCTACATTCATTTTTGAGACCATCTTCATAGGCTTCACCGCCGCAATAAGCAGTACTGCAAATGCTGCAATACCGAACAGGAAAGCATATATAAACGGATCAGCCAGCGGAACACTCATATTCAGCGATTCAAGAGCCTTGTTTGTAATATAGAGGAAGTACGAACCAAAAATAACTGAAAACAGAGTTGATATTCCTCCTATTACCATAGTCTGAACAAGTATAAGCTTTTTAAGGCGTTTTCTGCCCAAAGCTATTGAATAGTAAACAGCGAACTTCCTTCTCGACTGTTCAAAGCCCATAAGCATATTGCTGGATGTTCCAAGCAGCGAGAGTACAACTCCAAGTATTACCACAGCGTATACTATGCCAAGAATGCTGCTCATATTCTGTTCCTGTTCTGCATAGTATTCATAATCCGTCTTTATAAATGTAGAAGTATCTGAAAGGGTTTCTACCATCTTACTTCTGACCTGTTCTGCCTTCATAGGATCTGTTTTTACAAGCACCATATACGGATTATCATAATAAATGCTCTTATAGACACGGCTGTTTATCATTACAGTATTTCCATATGTATTAAAATAACCGCAGTCAATCATACTCTTTACTTTGAGTTTAAGCTCTCTGGGCATATAAGAATCTTTTTCAAGTGTTATTGTAATTTCGTCGCCGACATTCAGAGAAAGCTTCTGTGCAAATACTTTATCAATTGCAGCCTCATCCTCTGACAAGCTGTCCGGACAATTCACTACTCCATTGAAATTCCTGAAACCGCCTTCATTAAGTCCCAATATGCTTAGCTCTCGTTCTTCACCGTTCACTACAGCCTTGCGGTCGTACATCATACTATTGAAATAAAGGCACTCTACATCCTGAACACCGTCAATGTACTTTAATGAACTTGTATAGAGTTCACCATTTTCCTCAGGATTGGTTATCATTACATTTGCGTCAAATGTATTTGCCGACAGATAATTCATAAGCGACATTGATATTACAAGCATTGCTATCGTAAGAGACATGGCTGAAAGTATCAGCTGAGAAGACGACACACTGCTCTTTGTTGTATATGTTTCAGTGACTGCAAGCTTTGCAAGCGGCATATTTGATTTGTCAAACAGCTTTTTCAATAATTTTGACACAAACCTGATTATCACAGGGAAAACAAGCACAGCGCCTATCATTGAACTGAAGGCTGAAATTATCATCATTTCAAAGCCGTCAAAAAGTGCAAATAAAATGATACCTATCACAAGAAGTACTGTTCCCACTAAAGTAAACAATTTTGAAGGAATATAAACACTGTCCTTTGAACCGAAAATAATATCTCTGACAGGAGTTTTTGAAGCTTTTGCAATTGCTGAAAGAGAGAACAGACACTGTATGAGAATAACGCCCAGTATAATAAGCAGAATAGTGAAAAAGTTTATTCCATCACTCTTTTCTATTTCCCAATCACCCGACGGGCTGAAAAATCCAAGTGTAACTGATCTGAAAGGCAGGAACAGAAGCGACCCTATGACACCGCCGCACAAGCCGTAAAATGCACTTTCAGCAAGCAGAAGAAGACCCGTATCCCTGATACTTCCGCCCACACTTCTCAGCATACCGATAACAGACATTCTTTCGTTTACAATATGCTTGGACATAGAAACCACAATAAAGCATACCATAAGCAGAACTACTGCAAAAATAAGATAATAAATATTCAGCATACTTGACATAGCGGCATCAGAATCAAGGGATGTGCTTCCCATAAATGAATGTTCCCTGTATTTATCTGAAAGATTATTGATAGTTTCCGCAACCATTTCACTCGGAACAGCTGCATAAGCTGTTACATATGTACCCTCCTTCTGACCGGCAATCTCATTGCAGACTTCAGGAGAAACTACCATAGACATAGGCAAAGGAGTCAGGAAACGATTTGGCGGTACAACCTCAAGTATTTTAAAGCTGTACTCTCTTTCTTCATCAGCATAAAAGGTAAATGTATCACCTTTCGTCTTATTGATTACTTTTGAGAGAGGTTCTGTTATCGTAATACCTCCGTCTGTAGGGTACGGACTTTCTATCATCTTGAGATCATATGCTAATTTCGTATCTATTCCGACAATATTTATGTCTGTTGTATCCACATAGTTAAAATATTTTTTATTCGGTACAGTATAAACTATCTTTCCGATAGCCTGATTTACCAATCTGCTTCCCGGAGGGAGATCACTCTCCTTGACCTTTATACCCTTGCCGCTCATGATCATAATGTTTGTTTCTCCATAGTTGGAGCTGAAAAAATCCCTCAGATCATTTTTCGCTGAATTTATTCCCGCAATACAGAACAGTGCCGCAAAAGCAGCCGCAGCGAGGGAAATGATTACTATGAACGTGCGAAGCGGTTTACCTATTACATTTCTAAGTACAAGTTTTGCTCTGATCATTTTCTCACCACACCTTTACTCTGTTATCAGGGGAAATATACATCTTGTCTGTTTCTTTTACATCATATATGCTGTAAAATTCATCCATACATGCAAGTACTACATTTACTCTCGCTTCCGCCGGACTATGCTCATCTCCGTCTATCTGTTTGATAACATCCTTAACAGGATTAAGAGAAGCCCAGCCTATTGCCTCACCTTCAAATATCTGTTTTTGTTCTTCTTTTTTATCGGTAATGCCAAGAAGACACTGCAAAGCGCCGAGATCCGCAATATTTTCACCAAGAGTCTGTTTTCCGTTTATCGCATACACATCAAGCAGCTTATAGTTATCGTATAGGTTATTTACCTTTTCCTGAAGCTTTTTATATTCTTCACGATCATTCTCACTTATCAGCTCTGCATTGTATGTACCGATCTCATCATAAAGATAACCGGTTGAATCAAAGCCATGATTAAGCTCATGGGCTAAAACATGACCCAGTCTGCCAAGATTGATATATTCACCCTTAGCAGGATCAAAGCTGGTTTTCGACAGCATAACCGCCGGAAGAGTTATCGAATTGGTATAAGGACTATAGCAGGCATTTACAGTAATTGGCGACATAGACCAGGTCTTTCTGTCAGGCACCTTATCAAGCAAAGACATATCAAGCTGTTTTTTGCCTTTTTTCACAGTTATAATATTTCCTATAAAGCTTCCTCCGTCCTCAGTTGATGTTATTGTGAATGGAGAAGTATATTCCTTATTATACCCAACCAGAAATACCATATTATCAAGCTTTTTCAGGTAAGTTGCCTTCGTATCCTCCCCTATGCGGCTGCAATTCTGAATAAGCTTACGCTGAGATTCTTTTATATCATTCAGCATCTTCTCCGCGGAACTCATGACCTCATCGGTACATATTTCCCTTCCGTAAAGCACACCCAACTCTTCTTCAAGAACACTGGCAACATATTCTTTTGCCTTCTTTTCCTTATTTTTTGCAATATCTTCGGTGTCGGACAATTCTTCTGAGAATGAAGGCGGAAGTACTTTCGAATATTCAAAGAACAAGCAAGCCAAAGCATAATCCTTTAACTCCCGGAGATGACTTTCCGTAAAAAATTCATTTGTCTTTTCAAGCTGAGGAAAATCATAAATAACAAGTTCGTCAATATCATTTATCTGGAATGCCTTAAAAAGCTTTGTAGTATTGACATTAGACATAAGTGCAGAAAACTCATCCTTTGTTTTTAAAGTATAGTGAGTTTCTATATCAAACTGTTTTTCATAATCAGCAGATACATACATAATGTCATACAGCATTTTTACTACCTTGACTGCTCTTTCCTTTGCTTCAAGCGAATCAACCTTAAGCGCAGTCAGAACGTTTCTTGTAAGATCTCCTACAGCCTCTATGCCTGCATCAGTTTTAGTGAAATTTTCTTTCATATTACCGCAGGTATTTATATTAAGGATATACAGCTTATTTTTTGTTGCGTCATATGAATCAGGTCTGATGTCAAAGGAAAAATACGTATTAACCCCGTATTCATTGAACATCGTTCCCATAACATCAATAAGCTCGTCTGTAGTTTTACAATTTTCTACAGCCCCAGCAATCTCCAGAAGCGGTCCGGCGCCGGCTTTTTCTCTGCCGTCTGTATCAAGACACTGCTCATAAACAATTTTTATCATATCCTCAAAGGAGCCTTTTTCAGGTTCTGACGAAGCGCATTTGTCGATCATTCCGCTCAGGTATATTGTCAGATCATCCTGTATCTTATCGAACGTACCATAGGAGGTTCTTCCGTTAGGAAGCTGCCCTTCTGTCAGAAATTCATAATTTACGTTTCCATAATAGTTTTCGGCTTCACTTGGCTTTTCGATCTTTGTTTCCGCATTTTGCTGTACAGGCATGACAGGCTCTTCAGGCGCACATGATGCAAATGACATAAGCATAAAGGCTGCCGTTACTGCGGAAAGAATTTTTTTTCGCATAAATTTCATCCTTTCTTTTCAAACATATATTACGTAAGCTGCTAAGACTTATTTTCTGACTTTGGCATTTTCCGGAATATGCTGCACAATGTAATTCAGAACAAAGTCAAAATCCTCCTTTGCAGCATATACCTGATTTTTTTCGGGCATTTCATTTACCTTTATCAGATGAAAACGGGGATAAGATATCACCTTCCTCACAGCGGAAAAATCTGTAGTCATTTCAGTACGTGAGGAATTCATTCCGACTCCTACAGTTGTTATATTTCCTGATAATGCTCCGGCAATCACCGTTGCTTTTGAAATGGCTTTTGCCTTTTTAGCCTGAGAAGGTATCTGTCTGTGAGTGATTCTGTGTTCATCCATTTCAAATATCACACTGTATTTTCCGCCCATTATCAGAGCATACACAAAATACCCCAGCCCGGTCACTACAGTCATTCCAATAACAAAATATCCGAAAAATTTCAAATTCCCGATTATCGTATCACTGTCTGCGTTGCCGTTTACAGCATCGGCAATAAAAACAAACACAAATATACCGAGGGTTATGAAAAACAATACTTTCCATACCAGAAAGAAAATGATCGGACTCCTGTACAAATTCAGGTCATACCGCCATCTGTACTTTCCATCCTCACAGAGAATTATGTTTTCGGATATATGCTGACCATCCTTCATCATTTTATCAGCAGTTTTCTTTCTCTTATGCTTTTTCCCCGAATGAGTATCAGATATTTGTTTTACGATCTTTGCATTGCATTGTGTACATATTTCTGCTCCGTCATTCACTTCATTGCCGCACTCTGGGCAAAACATAATCAAACCTCCTTCACCTGTTTATATAATTGTAATATTTTGTACAAATTTTAACACATTTTTGATTAAATGTCAATAATAATATCATATATTACCGGCGAGCCGCCGGAGCCTTAATGTGAAACTTTTATCTCTTATCATAATTATCAGGTAATACCGACAACTATAATTTTACACTTAAACTATGATCATACCCTTTTACTAAGAAATTATCATAGTTTTTATTCCCAGGACGATCAGTATTATTCCTCCCACAGTCTGGGCGAATACCGGATCAATACCGCTGAATTTTCTGCCAAGAAGATATCCGGACAAGCATACAATAAATGTTACCGCTCCAATAATAAGAACAGCAGTCAGCATTTTTATAAAATTATCAGCACCAATTGCAACCGGCAGTGTTATTCCGACAGTCATAGCATCAATACTTGTTGCAAATGCCATAAATAATACGGTGCGAAATTCAAAGCGTCCGTCAAGCTTTTTTGTATCTATCCCTGTTTTAGCGTCTATCATCATTTTTATGCCTATAAATGTCAGTATTCCGAAAGCCAGTATATTATCTATTCCTTTTACTGCATTGCTTCCCGCCTTGCCTACGCTCCATCCCAGAACAGGCATAAGCATCTGGAACATTGCAAACACCGCTGAAACAAGAAAAGCGTAGGATAATCTTTTTGATCTGTCCCGTGTTCCATACAGTACGGAAACGGCAAAAGCATCCTGTGCAACAGCAATACCAATAACGGCTGATGATATAATGAGCATAATCGCTTCAACTCCTTTTTCAGTTCAGCAGTATATGACCGGATATATTAGTGTAAATTATGATTGGAAGGGCAAAATTACTATAACTCTCTTTTTTTAAAAATGTTGTTTTTTTAGGAAGGGGGTCTGGGGGATAACCCTTTGTTTTCAAACAAAGGGTTTCACCCAGGTAGTGTTGGCAAAAATTGATTTCTGTGCTGGTCTAAGTGTAAAAATATAGTTGGCAACAATAAAAATTATCTTTGGTGAAACAAAAACAGAATAGCGCAGCCCGTGATTCATAAAAGTTACGACCAAGAAGAAAGTGGTGAAAGACTGGTGCGGGAGTGCCGGCTCGGCACTAGCA
>CACXDE010000398.1 GCA_902766305.1 uncultured Ruminococcus sp.
AAAAGGGTATGCACTTTGTAGCCGCTGCCGCAAATGAAGTGCCTCTGTTTATCAGGAAGGGAAAGCTTCTGCCTTTGTGCAGGACTTCACTGAACACTGACATGATGGATACGTCAATGTTTGAGATCATCGCTTACACCGATGACAATATAGAATACGATATGTACGAGGATGACGGTATTTCAAAGGATTACGACAATCCGGACAACTATGTACAGTTTGCCATCAAGGATATGGACGGTATTCTTGGCGCTGTTTCTGATAAAACTATTGTAAAGCTTTCGCTTTTCTGATCTCTATAAAGGGCTGCCGCATTTTACCTGTGCGGCAGCCCAAACTTAGTATCAACCGGAAAGGTATTTGCCGTTTGTGGTTTTTCTTGGGGGAAACCCTTTTCCTAAAACTTTTACTTTATATTTGTCGCTGCTGAATAAACGTTCTATCTTCCGCATATTATCAAATGGTGATAGTGTGAAAAAGCTTTTTCCTCTTATCGGCGCTGTTTTGATAATATCCTGTGGGGCGCTGCTTTATTATTCATATTATTACAGCAGCGGTGCTGTATGGTCGCTGCTGTTCGGCAGTCACGGGTGCAGCTGCTGGGAAGTATATAAGCCGTTGGGACTAACATATATTCTGTGGATACTTATTGAGCTGTCATATCTGCGGCCGTCTCTTCTGCGTTTTGTCTGCGCCAAGGGGATAGGTCTGTATGTTCTTTGCCTTGTATCCCTTGCTTTTGGTACAGTTATAAGACTTATTCCATATGTAGATGAACAGCTTTATTATCCCCTGACAGCTGCTGTAAGTGTTTTGGCTGCACAATTCACAGGCTACAGGCTGTATGCAGGCAGCAAAAATATCGAATGGCTGATTATTCCGATACTTGTGACATTTGTATGTATGATATTTATGCTGCTGTTTCTGTCGTTTTTTCCGCCGGATATGTATATTTTTAAGGAATGACAGTCATTTTGTCAATGATTATTTTGTAACAATTTGTATTATTTTTTATGATATTACATTCTGTTTTTTAACAAAATAGTTCCTTTTCCGCATTATACAAGGTGTAAATGTTGAAAACTTGGTTGAAAGTGGGGAAAACTCAACCGAAAACCTGTTGAAAACTCGGTTGAAAAGTTGATAAACAGCCGATTTCAACTCTGTTGATAGGGTTGAAAGATTTTCAACACCCAAAATAAATGTCAATTTTTATAGAAAACAATTACAAACTGTAATATGTAATATCTGGCAAAAGAATGGATGTGAAATATAGATGGACAGAGAAAAGACACACAAGAATAAAAATATAATTATAGTCATTGTGAGAATAGCTGCTGCCCTTATCTCGGTTGGCATGATATACTGGTATCTGATATCACGGTTTACAGGCTTTGGTCTGACAGCCGGTATCGGGATTTTTTCAGTGCTGTTGTTTTCATCAATATTTTATGAACCCCTGAGCAGATTATTAAAGAAGATAAGAAGGAAAAAGCCTATGAAAATAATAACCGATACACTGCTGATACTGGTGATATTATTTTTTGTATACGCTGCTGCGGCTGTGGGGCTGATGATACACGGAGCGAAAAAAGAACCGGCGCAGGGAGCGACAGTTGTGGTCTTAGGCTGTCAGGTCAGAGGAAATGAGCCGAGTCTATCACTGCGTATGAGGATGGATGCGGCATACGATTACCTAAGTGAACACCCTGACACAAAGGCTGTTCTATCCGGCGGTCAGGGCAAGGGAGAGAACATAAGCGAAGCCAGGTGTATGTATGATTACCTTACATCAAAGGGCATAGACGGCAGCCGTCTGTACTTAGAGGAAAAATCAACTACAACTCAGGAGAATATCCGTTTTTCCCGGGAGATAATCGCGAAAAACGGGCTTGATCCACGGCTTGCGGTAGTCACAGACTGGTATCATGAATTCCGTGCGGGAATAATCTGTGACCGTCAGGGAGCGGAGCATGGTGCTGTAAGTGCGGAAACTGCGCCTCATCTTACGGCAAATCTTGTGACGAGGGAGATATTTGCGATACCGAACGAAGTACTTTTTAAAAGATAAAAAGCAGCCGCTGTCCTGTTACGGATAAGCGGCTGTTACATTTTTATATTAGTATTTTGTTTTTTCAGGAAAACAATCTTAATTGATAACGGCAGCCTTTACAGCGTTGTATGCTGCGTCAAAATCCTCTCTTGTAACAAGGATTGAAATCTGAGTTTCGCTTGTTGTAACGAGCCTTATTTCTGTCTGAGATTCTGCTACAGCGGAAAATACCTTTGCCGCAAAGCCCGGACAGCCTACCATGCCGTCATCATCAACGCTGATCTTGCAGTTTGCGGAGCTGACAACAGGCTTTACACTGCCGTCCTCCAGACCTGATGTAAAGCTGATGGTTTTGATAAGATCATCATCACTTATGGTAAAGGAAACGCTGGTTGTCGTACTCTGAGACGGGGATATGGAGATCATATCAACATCTATACCCATCTCTGCAATTTTCGTGAACACACCGGCAATATAGCTGATATTCGCCGGAACATTCTGCAAGGTGATAAGGGTAACATTTTCATACGTTGTGATCTTTGAACTCATATTAATTACTCTCCTTTTTTGATATAAGTTGGAAGTTGTAAGTCGGAAGTTAGAAGTTATATCAGTTGATAGTCAGAATCTGTGAGTAAGAAGTTGGCAGCAGTTGGAAGCAAATACCGATTAATATCATTATTCAACAAATTTATTCATCAAGGAATATATCATTTTTCCAACTTCATCACATAGGGCTAATGCAGTCTGTACTTGATCTTGTTTCAGATAATTAAGACGAAGACATACTTCAAGCTGAGTTTCCAATTCCGCTTTTGAACCCTGCGATATACAAAGAAACCTGTAAAATTCTTTTTCTGTTTGTCTTCCGTGTCCTTCTGCTATGTTTGATGGAATAGAGACGGCTGCTCTTCTCATCTGACTTGATAATCCGTAAATTTCTTCCTTTGGCAGGTAATTTACCAGTGTATATATCATCTCAACCAAATCCATTGATTTTTGCCAAACGATAAGTTTTCTATAAGAAGCCATAAATAATCTCCTAAGACTAAAATCAATTATCATAACGACAACCAATAACTGAAAACTGATAACTGATAACTGACAACTACTTTCCAATAAGATCGGACATATCGTACATTCCCGGCTCTTTACCTTTGATGAATACGGCAGCATTCAGAGCACCGACTGCGAATACAGTCTTTGATCTTGCGCTGTGGCTGATTTTCAGAACCTCGTCAGTTCCGGCAAAAATGATCTCATGTTCGCCAACAATATTTCCGCCTCTGACAGAGTGTATGCCTATTTCGTTTTTCTCACGCTTTTTACGGTAAGCGTGGCGGTCGTAAACATATTTGCTGTCCTCACGTACCTGAGATACAGCGTCAGCTATCATTAGAGCCGTTCCGCTCGGTGCATCAAGCTTCTGGTTATGGTGCTGTTCGACTATCTCAACGTCGAAATCCTCGCCAAATACAGCAGCAGCCTTTTTCGCAAGCTCAATAATAAGGTTAATACCAAGTGACATATTTCCTGAATAGAATATCGGTATCTCCTTTGAAGCTTCAGATATCTTTGCCTTCTGTTCTTCGCTGTATCCGGTAGTACAGATTATGCACGGCAGCTTTTTTTCAAGAGCATAGGCAAGCATATTATCAAGTACAACAGGGTTCGAGAAATCAATTATAACATCTCCGCCCTTTTTA
>CACXDE010000399.1 GCA_902766305.1 uncultured Ruminococcus sp.
GACTGCTGTTGAAAAGGTTGCTGATAAATTTGATGTTAAACCGCAGGACGCTCATGTAAAGAGCTTCGATCCGGAGGCAAGGGAAAAGTTTACTTTTGAGGGCGGTTCAGACGGCTATCTCATCAGCCAGAAGAAGGTAACGGATGAGATAACAAAGATACTTGACGGTACTGAGAAAAAAGGTACTTTCACAGTCACTGCTGTAAGAACTGCTTATACAAAGTCTCTTGAAAGCGTTAAGGCTAATACAAGACTTATAGGTTCGCATTGTACAAGCTGCATCAATGTTGCTGCTTCTGTTCATAATATGGAGCTTGCAATCAAGACCTGTAACGGTTATAAGGTTGATCCCGGTGAGACATTCTCCTTCAATGGAATGACAGGTGATACAACAACAGGTGATCTTGGCTATGTTCAGTCAACGGCTATCGTTGGCGGCCAGTTCCTTCCGCAGTATGGCGGCGGTATCTGCCAGGCTTCTACAACTATTTATCTTGCAGCACTTAAGGCAGGTATGGAGGTAGTTGAAAGACATGCGCACCAGTATCCTTCCTCATATGCTGCGATCGGTACTGACGCTACAGTTGACTATGGCAATCTTGATATGAAATTCAAGAACCCGTATGACTATCCGGTATACATTGCAACATATGTGTATGATTACAATAATGACGGATACGATGAGATATGCGTTGAGTTCTATGGTCCTATATCAGCTGAGTGGGACGAGATAGTTCCGATAGGCTGGGTAAATTATCTTGGCGGCAGCGGATATTCCGCAAAGGGTGCTCAGGTATACTTTAAAGACGGTAAGGAAGTAAAGCGTGTGTTCACTCCGGAAGGCGAATATGAATATTCAGGCTATGCCTGGGAAAACAGTGGTTCTATGCCTGCTGATGTTGATTTTGGTCCTAAGGATGTAACGCCAACGCTTGAACCTCCGACAATATTCTCTCCTAATGGTGTTGGTTCATGCGGTCCGGTGCCTTATGGTACAGCAGCAAACTATCTGTCGGGTCAGTCAGAATAAAAAACGATCGGGACGCCTTGTTTTTCAGGGCGTCCTTATTTTCCAGATTACAAACCTGTTATGTTGTATTAATCATGACAACGTAACAGATGTATGTCAGAATAAACGAGGAGATATAAAATGGAAAAGGCAAGAAAAGCTGCAAAACTGCTTAATTCCCTTTCTGTCTACAGAGGAGTAAGAAACGATAGGGTGTTTAGTGCGTATTGTTCACTTCTTGATGCACTTGATGATGATACGGATTCTTTTCTTAAAAAGTGGGGAGCGTTTTTTGATATTCTGTGCTGCGAGGGTTCGGCTGAAAGTCTTTCTTCAAGTCTTATGGACGCAATGCTTTTTGATGAAAACTTTTTTGCAAAGGCGGCTGCACTGGGAAAGACTGACAGCCTGAGCCAATGTGAAGTTAAAGCAGTAAAACGTGACATAGGAGCTATTGCACAGGCATGTCAGCTGACGGCTGAGGATATTATAAGCAGTCAGAAATACAGTGAAGAAATAGCTGAAATAGCGGATACTCTGCCGAAATGGGAAACCGGCAGTGAAGCTGATGATCTTTTGGATACAGAGAAGACTTTTGATGTGCTTTCTCAGCACTACAGAAAAAACGGTTACGGGATATATGCCGGATACAGGGCTTTTATATGGAGAAACGGGAGTATCAAGCCTGTGCCTTATCCTGATCCCATAACCGTAGATGAGCTTATAGGCTATTCCTCCTGCCGCGAGCAGGTTATAAGAAATACTGCCGCTTTCCTGAAAGGTGTAAAGAGCAATAATGTTCTTCTTTACGGTGACAGAGGTACGGGAAAATCTTCTACTGTAAAGGCTGTACTTAACAAATACTATAAAGATGGTCTGAGGTTAGTAGAAATGCCGAAGGAGTCTTTGTCAGAATTTCCGATGCTTGTCGAGAAAATAGCCCGGATACCGCTGTATTTCATCATATTCATAGATGATCTTTCGTTCAGCAGTGATGACAGCAGCTATGCGAGCCTTAAAGCAGTTTTAGAAGGCGGTATTGCTGCACGTCCGGACAATACATTGATATATGCAACATCAAACCGCAGACATCTTATAAAAGAAAATTTCCGTGATCGTGACGGAGATGATCTTCACAGGAATGATACTGTCCAGGAAACTATGTCGCTTTATGACAGATTTGGTCTTGCGGTAAATTTTGGTCAGCCGGATAAAGAAGCATACTTAGAGATAGTAGCTGGACTTGCCAAAAAATACAATGTAAATATAGATGAGAGTCTGATAAAAGAAGCCGAAAAGTGGGCGATAATGAGGGGCGGACGTTCACCGAGATGTGCTTTGCAGTTTATCAGCAGCATAATGGGATCATTTTGACGCTTAAAGTCCCAAGTTCAAAGCGTGGCATATCAGGCTTTATTCTTCTCTGCGGAGAGGTTAATACAATTTGGAATGTGGAAAGTGGAATGTGGAATTATTATAGCGTAGAGAAATAAGTACTATGTGTAATACTTATTTGGAGTTTTCGAGAAGTGAATAAACTCCTA
>CACXDE010000400.1 GCA_902766305.1 uncultured Ruminococcus sp.
CTGTTTTCTCTGCTGTAAGTGAAAGCTCTGATGAAAATGATATATATCCCTATGGGTTTGCTTTTACATCATTTGAGCTTGACGATGCGGTAACATCGCTTAATGATCTTCTTCCGGAGCTTATCAGGCTTGCGGAGATGGAGAAAAGCTGCGAGCTGATGGCTGCGGAGATAGAAAAAACAAGAAGGCGTGTTAACTCGCTTGAACATGTTATGATCCCAAGATATGAGGAAACGATAAAGTATATTTCAATGAAGCTTGAAGAAAATGACAGGAGCAGCCGTACAAGACTTATGAAGGTCAAGGATATGCTGCTTGAAAAGGCTCATCATTATTCTGAAAAACAATGACTATGTAAGGCCGCAGTGATAAACAGCTGCGGTCTTTGTCATAATAAAGCGAAGATGCAGGAGTGGGACTTGTATGCTTAATATGGATGAAATAGAAGACAATTCCAGAATATTATCGTTTGAAGAGTACAGCAGTATTCTTTCAGAAAATTATCTGAGCCAATCGGCAAGATTGAGATGTCTTCAGCTGGAACAGGAAAACGCCAGTCTTAAAAAGGAGCTTGAAAAATATAAGACTATTGTAAAAGGTGATATTTCCGTAAGACAGAATATCATCTCTGAAGCCTTTGACAGGATGTATAATGAATCTGATTATGTCGGAAAAAAGTTCGGCATGTCAGATGTAAGCGGAATTGTCGGAAATATATATAGAGCAGTCAGAAAAGGCGAAACACCTTCAGCAGAGTACACTGCCGTAAGATATTATCCTGTATATTTTTCCGGAAGATGCAGTTCCTGCGGCAGTCTGTGTATGGTTCACGGAGGAAAAATCAGAACATCTTTTTATTTGGATGATAAAATATTCAGAGTAAAGGATGAAGCATTTCCTGTTGCTGAATGCAGCAAATGTAAAAAAGTTATACTTGACATGTACGCTTCTGTGGTGGGCAAAAGATCTGTAATAAGAGAAGGATCTGTTACTCCTGAAATGGCGGCATATATTATTTGCGGAAAGCTTTTGATGAATACATCTTTGATGAGTCTGGAGATGTGCTGGAGAGCAAAAAAGCTTGAACTGCCGAGGAGCTTTTTCGGATATATCATAAATGAGGTATGTGATGTTTATTTTGAACCGCTTTATAACAGACTGCGTGAAGAATTGCTGAACTCAGGATTTATTACAGCAGCCTGTAAAAGAGTACCGGTATGTACTGTAAATGAAAGTGACGGCACTGTTGCTGATAAGGGCGGATTGAATATGTTCGCATACTGTACCGCTTATTCTGACGAAAAGCATATTGTTGTATTTGACAGCGGAAAGGATGTTCCGGCAAATAAGGAAAAAGCACATTTATCATTCCTAAAGGATTACAGCGGAATTTTGCATACTGACAGAACAGGACTATTCAGCTTTCAGAAAAGAAAATTTGAGGTCATACCGATGTGGGGAGAAGCTGAAAGACTGATAAATCAGATAAGGAACGGAAAAGACGCTTTTGATAATATGGGTGAGGCTTCTGAATGTATTTCTGAAATAAGTCAGATAAAAGCAGTTATAAGGGATGAAGAAAATGTTGATGAAGAAATGAGGCTTACTGTACGCCGTTCAAACTGTATGGATCTTACTGATGGCATTATTGAGAGGGCTTTGACGTGGCAGAGATCTGAAAAAGAAGGCGGTATGGGAGAAATCTTTGAATTTATTCTGAAAAATGCAGATGAACTCAATATGTTCTACAGTGATTCAAGAACAGAATTTGACAATGCAAGATGTATTTCGGAACTGAATGTTTTTGGGACTGACCAGAGAGATCCCAGGCTTTTGAAGGAAAACAGCGGATATCACAGAGTTATGATAATGATGAGTATACTGAGGACGCTGGAGGCGTGTAACCTTGATGCACAAAGATATATTGTGTACTTTCTGAAGAACTACTCAAATAATGTAAGAAGTATAGAAGAGCTGCTTCCATGGAATGCACCGACAGAATGCCGCAAGCTTTTAAGTTCAGAAAACAATAAGTGATATAGACTTTAAAGTGTTAAATCAATTATAACGAATTAGATTAGTTTAACTGGTTTTGCTGAAAATAATTGATAGTAAAATTTACAAATTGTCGAAAATATAAAAAAAATAACTTGTAATTTATTGAAGAATGGTATATAATGTTCTATATAAGTTATATATTTTCAGATATATAAATTTAAAGTAAATGGAGGAATATCCTATGGCAGAAAATTCCCTAACCTTCCAGGGAACAAAGGCTCAGCAGGAGCAGCTTATGTCTGTTATCGAGCAGAATAAGAGCGTCCCCGGAGCATTGTTGCCCGTACTCCATGAGGCACAGGAGATATATGGTTATCTCCCGATAGAGGTTCAGCAGATGGTTGCTGACGGACTTGGCGTGTCACTCAGTGAGGTATTCGGCGTTGCAACATTCTATTCACGTTTCAGTCTCACACCAAAGGGCAAACACAAGATAAGTGTCTGTCTCGGTACAGCCTGCTATGTTAAGGGATCGGATAAGATCCTTGCCGAGATAGAGAGTCAGCTCGGCATAAAGAGCGGCGAATGTACACCGGACGGATTGTTTTCGATCGACTCCTGCCGCTGCGTAGGTGCGTGCGGTCTTGCACCTGTAATGATGATCGATGAGGATGTATATGGAAAGCTTACCCCCAAGGAAGTCGGAAAGATCCTTAAGAAGTATATGGATGAGGAAGGGGGAGCTAAGTAATGACGCTTGAAGAACTTAATAAGATCAAGAAAGAAAAAGAAGAACTTGTAATGGTCCGTAAGGTCGTTAAGGAAAAGGGCGAGGAACTGGCTAAACATACCCAGTACCGCAAACAGGTTCTTGTATGCGGAGGTACAGGCTGTACTTCTTCGGGAAGCAAAAAGGTTATAGCTGCTCTTGAAGCTGCACTCAAAGAAAACGGCATAGAGGATGAGATCCTCGTTGTAAAGACCGGATGCTTTGGTCTTTGCTCACTTGGTCCGATAATGATCGTTTACCCGGAGGGTTCATTCTATTCACAGGCTACTCCTGAGGGCGTTGCAAAGATAGTTAAGGAACACCTTAAAGAGGGTAATGTTGTAAAAGAGCTTCTCTATAAGGAGACAGTTCATGAAGATGGTTCTATCACACCTCTTTCAGAGACAAACTTCTATAAGAAGCAGATGAGAATAGCACTGCGCAACTGCGGTGTTATCGATCCTGAAAATATAGAGGAATATATCGCACTTGACGGTTATCAGGGTCTGTATAAGGCTCTTACCTCTATGACTCCTGATGAGGTAATCAAGGAGGTTCTTGATTCAGGACTCAGAGGAAGAGGCGGCGGCGGATTCCCCACAGGCAGAAAGTGGATGTTCGCTAAGGCTTCACCCGGAGATGTAAAGTATGTAGCTTGTAACGCTGACGAAGGCGACCCGGGCGCATTCATGGATCGTTCCATTCTTGAGGGCGACCCGCAGTGTATTATTGAGGCTATGGCTATAGCAGGTTACGCTATAGGCGCACATCATGGATTTGTATACGTACGTGCAGAGTATCCTATAGCTGTTCAGAGACTCAGTATCGCTATCGAGCAGGCTAAGCAGTATGGATTCCTCGGCAAGAATATTCTTGGAACAGGATTTGACTTTGATCTTGAGATCAGACTTGGCGCTGGTGCA
>CACXDE010000401.1 GCA_902766305.1 uncultured Ruminococcus sp.
GGAAAGGGGTCTGGGGGATAACCCTTTTTCAAAAGGGTTTCCCCCAGTAAAGCAACTTAAATCACTCCAAAGCTATATCAATCTTCTGTTGTCACAGTATTTGCATATCAGCATATCACCGCCGACCTCCCTGAATCTTGCCGGGAGATACTTTTCTGTTGCGGTAATGCACTTCGGATTTTTACACCTGAACGGATGACTTGGCATTTTTCTTGCCGGAAATTCTTTTGTGGAATTTTCAAGGACCTTCATTATCAGCGCCATTCTTCCGTACATACCATATACAGTCTGTTCAAAGTACTTTGCACGGTCGTCATAATCTACTTCAACGTCTATTTCATCAACTCTTGGCAAAGGATGAAGTATACGCATGGACTTCTTTGCTGTTTTGAGCTTGTCTTTATCAAGAATAAACACACCGTGCTGCTTCTGATATTCCTCTTCGCTTGAAAATCTTTCACGCTGTATCCTTGTCATATACAGAACATCAAGCTGAGGAATTGCTTCTGAAAGTCCGGGTATTTCTTCATACGAACATTCTGACGCATTTATGATATCCTTTATATACTGAGGTATAGTCAATTCAGGTGTTGATATAAGAATGAATTTGTTTCCCTTGAATGTAGACATTGTCTTTATCAGGGAATGAACAGTTCTGCCGTTTTTGAGATCACCGCAAAGACCTATTGTAAGATTGTCAAGTCTTCCCATTTCATTATGCAGAGTTACAACATCTGTCAGAGTCTGTGTAGGATGAAGATGACCTCCGTCTCCTGCATTAACTATCGGTACGGGAGAATACATTGCAGCCGCAGCGGCAGCGCCTTCCATGGGATTGCGTATTGCTATAATATCAGTGTAACCGCCTACAACAGTTATAGTATCCTTAAGGCTTTCACCCTTGGCAACACTCGAATTCTGAGGGTTGTCAAATCCTATTATAGTTCCTCCAAGGCGGAGCATAGCTGTCTGGAACGACATCTGTGTTCTTGTAGACGGCTCATAAAACAGTGTCGCAAGAATTTTTCCCCTGCATACATCACTGAAATCACCGGGGCTTCTGCGTATCTCATCCGCTAACTTTATTACCCCCATCAGCTCACTGTGAGTAAGGTCGGTAAGATCAAGCACATTTTTTGTTTTCATATTCATTCACCTGTTCCCTTTTCCTTTTTAAAAATGCCCGCCGGATACCGACGGGCATAATTCATCATTTATTATTAAAAAGTGAGATAATATCCATATATGATTCGTCAGAATCACCGCTGCTCGAAGCCTGCGGCTTTGGAGCAGGACGGCTCTGCGGAACAGAGGTATTAGCGTTAGGATATATCGGTGCTTCTTCCTGCGGCTGAACTGGTGCAGGTGCAGGAGTTGAAACCGGGGTCTGCATCGGTGTAGGTGCAAACGGATTATAGCTCTGCTGAGGCTGAGGTCTCTGCTGGGGCTGAGGTCTTGAAACACCGGCAAAACGATTAGGCTCCTGTCTGATAGGCGTACCGTACTGGAAAGGTGACGGAGATTTCTTCTCTTCCTTCTTGTTCACCGGAGCATAGCTGTCAGTCGTAGGGAAGCCGGTTGCAATAACGATAACGCTGATAGAATCTTCCATCTGTTCATCAAGTGCAGCACCCCAGATAATGATAGCATTCTCATCTGCCTGCTCTGAGATCATCGTAGAAGCATCCTGAATCTCATCAAGTCCGATATCAGGCGATGCCTTGATATTGACGATAAGACCCTTTGCACCCTGTATGGATGTTCCAAGAAGAGGACTGGAAATAGCATTCTGTGCGGCGATCTTTGCCTTGTCCTTACCTGACGCAACGCCGACACCCATAAGAGCATAGCCGGCATCCTTCATAACCGAAGTAACATCAGCAAAGTCAAGGTTAACAAGTCCGGGTATAACAATAAGATCAGTAATACTCTGAACACCCTGACGGAGAACATCATCAGCTGCGAAGAACGCATTCTGGAGAGTTATTCTCTCCTCACTGATATGCTTAAGTCTTTCGTTAGGAATAACAATAAGAGAGTCAACATGCTGTTTGAGGTTTGCAATACCGCTTTCAGCCTGTTCCATTCTTCTCTTTCCTTCAAACAGGAAAGGAGTTGTTACTATACCAACAGTGAGTATACCCATTTCCTTAGCGATCTGAGCAACAACGGGAGCTGCGCCGGTACCTGTACCGCCGCCCATACCGGCAGTAATGAACACCATATCGGCATCCTTGATAACCTCTGCTATCTGCTCCTTGCTTTCATCAGCAGCTTTTTCACCGATCTCAGGCTTAGAGCCAGCGCCCTTGCCGTGAGTAATCTTTTCGCCTATCTGCATCTTAAGTGTTGCCTTGCTGCGATTCAGCGCCTGCTGATCTGTGTTTATAGAGATAAACTCTACACCGGTAACATAATCAACCATGCGGTCGATAGCGTTTCCGCCGCCGCCGCCGACACCAACAACTTTTATTCTTACTACACCGTCAATATCGGTGCTTTCAAATTCATAAGGCATTTGTAATACTCCCTTCATATAAACATCCTATCGTAATAAGACAGACATTTTTACATATAAAAAATTAGCCACTATTAATTTACCACTTTTTACTCATAATTTCAATACATTAATCGAAATTTTCGTTAAAAATTGTATTCTTACAGCAAATGCACAAAAATACGCACTGATTTTTAGTCAGTTTTACAGAGCAAATATCTTCTCAGATATCACTCTTCTGTATACTCCTCATATTCTTCATAATCATACGGAGTTTCATCAGGTATATATTCCGGTTAATCCCCCGTATACTCCGGCTCCTCATATACCTCTTCTGGTTCACCGCCGTCATCGGTCCGAGTTGTTTCTGTCTGGGACTGTTCCTGAGCTTCTGAATTATCAGCCTTTGAGGTTTCTTCTTTTTTGCTGCTTTGTGAAGATTCCTGGACACTGCTTTCGTAATTTTCGCCGAGATGCAGATAAGACTTTCCGCTTTCAGCAGAAGCAAGCGACACATCCAGAGTTCCTGCTGCACTGTCTTTAACATTATGAACAAGTATGTACGCTGCTGTCTTTATTTTATATTCTACATTTTCAAAATTGCCTATGACTATCTTGAACCCATTATTTTTTGTGATAACAATTGACGACGTATCAGAAATATCTACCGTTGCAATATCTTTTTTCATATTGTTATCGCTTATGGCTTCGAGGACCTTATCGAGATATCTTTTCAGATTTTCATCAATAAAGTGAACCTTCGCTGAAAGCTTCGCATCAGAAATCTTTGCTCCAACAATCATTGGTACATCATATGACTTTTTACCGGCAATTTCTACTATTTTGCCGCTTTTGCTCAGGACAATATAGTTTCCACCGCTTTTGAGTATAGAATTAGGTACGGCTTCCGTAACCTTTATGTTTATAGAATTGAAAAGTCTTTTTTCAATTTCGACTGTTTCAATAAATGAGAAATCATTCTGAATATTATTTACAGCAGTACTGGTATTATAAAGAAGAAGGTTCTCTCCTGTATTTATCTGAGATGACTTAATTATATCTTCTGTCTTATATCTGGTTTTGCCTTCTATCGTTATGGTATCTATTTTAAAGAAAACTGTAAAAGACAAAATCATACACACACCCAACAGCAGGACAACGGTAATAAAACCGAGAAAAA
>CACXDE010000402.1 GCA_902766305.1 uncultured Ruminococcus sp.
CATAAAAATCATCCTTTCATTGTGTATAATTAAAATCAATACTTTTCTGATAATATTTCGGATAATCGCTTGCGGCAGAGTAAGAGCCACCCGCCCTTATAAAGCCGTTTTCAAGCATCAGCGGCATAAGGCGGGAGCAGGTCTGATCTGCCGCAGCCGTATCATCCGAAATTATATCGATCGTAACGGTATATTCCGTTATCAACTCGTCTCCGTCCCCGAACATTTTAGGGACATCATAGAAATTATAGCCTATAAAAACAGGCGGTGCATGGCTGTCAAATTCAATGACACCATGCTTAAACGGCACCCCGAGGATCGTCAGAATGCCGTCTAAAAAATCACAAAATTGACTGTCATTCATTTATCCCACTCTCCATCAAGAACCTCCTCAACTGTTTCGATGCAGGCATCGGCAGCTTCCTCCACCTTGTTGTCAAAACCTCTGCGGACGTGCGGCACAGGAACGATAAGACCTTTTTTTACATCGACCTCTTCACCGTGCCTTGTCTGTTTCATAGTTTCTTTGTCTCTGCCTCTGCTTTTTCCGGGTCTGCCGAATTCGTAGGCCATACCCATAACACCGATACTGTTTTCTCCCGAAAATGCATCAGCCTGATATCCGGAAGCAACGCTTACCTTGTTTTTGCTGATAATAACACGGCTTTTTTTGAGGGCATTTTCAAGACGGTTGCTTTTGGCGCTGATAAGTCGTTTCTGCTCGGCGAGAATTACATCCGCACCCTTGTTTATACCCTTTATCATTGCGGAATTCTGTTTTTCATTCATGGCATCAAGCTTTTTCATCAGACCTTTGAGGTCAGGCAGAGTGGAGCTGAACATATCATCTGCGGACATAAGATCACTCCTTTTTTTTACATTCCTCGCTGAAGAACAAGCTTAATATAGAGATCATTAACGCTTGCGCCTGCGCTCACAATGCGGTATTCGGTACCGTTTACGGATGCATGGGTAAAGGTAATATCAAAATCCCTTCTCCACAAATGCACTGCAAGGTCAGCTCTTTTTCCTGTAGCTTCAAATTGGTTCTGCAAAGTGACAGATGGAAGGAAGGCACAGCCCCTGACCGTTTTTTCACCGGTCAGTGTTCTCCCGGAGGAATGGCCGTAGGAATCGGTGTATTTCCTGAGAATAACAGCATCACGGAACGTCATCGGAGTTTTCAAGCTCTACCGCCTTCCTTCTGTTTTTCTGCTGCAAGCAAAACGTCAAATTTCTGATTATTTGAGAAACGGCAGAATTTTCTTTGTTATTCAATTCACCAAAACGATCCGCAAACATCTGTGCTGCCGTGTATTGCACCCATTGTTTTGCCGTATCGTCCGAAAAATCAGTCTGTCCCGTTTGCATAGTGCAAAGCATGATAGCAGTTCTAACATAGTGTGATAATTCTACATAAGAACCGTTTTCGGTCAATCCAAGGTATGTCATGGTCAGTTGAATGATTTCCTCAAGATAATCCACTATCACACCCCCTATTCAATATCACGCAGTTACTGAACCATTGATCCAGGCATTAGTATCCACCGATTTGAAATCAGCACGGAAGCCTGCGCGAAGGAAGGTCATATCAGACTGGAATGCAGATACATTATGTGTAACCGCATCGTTGCCCGTACCCTCAACGTAGGTAATTGTCGCACTGTTAGAAGCGGCAAGCGTCATCTGTCTGCGGTCAAAAATGCGTACAGCCTCACCGAGATCACCAATGATAAAGGGCATTTTCGTCTTGTTATTTGCGGCAGGTGTTGAAGCCATGACCGCATTAGGAACCTGAACCACAGGCACGATCATGCCGCCGATATTGACAGCAGGCTTTCCAGGCTGAGACGGATCATAGAAGAAATAATCCCTGTTGTCGTTGTCTTGAAGGTTGCAGAGATAGGCGTATCCGTCATCGTTTGTAAAGATACTTGCTGTAGGTGTATAGGCAGACCCCAGTGTTTTGATGAGAGCCGCACGCAGAGAGGTTATACCGCCGGAAAGAGCAGTTTCGGTCTTTGCGGTAAGGAGAGCGAGTATCTGAGCATTTACTGTATC
>CACXDE010000403.1 GCA_902766305.1 uncultured Ruminococcus sp.
CGAAATCCAGGTAACGCTTAAGTACAATAAGGTTACAAAAGAAGTAACAGCTTACGACAAGGACGGAAACATCATCGGCTCCGCTACTAAGCCCGGCGATGATAAGGACGGCGACAAGAAAGACGACGACAAGAAGGGCGATGACAAGAAGGGTGACGACAAGAAGGGCGACGACAAGAAGGGCGACGACGACAAAAAAGGAACCGATGATAACAAGGGCAACGATGTTATCAAGACAACAGGTTTTGATGTACCGAATGTTTCAGTTATTGCCGGTCTTGGTATCCTCCTCGTAACAGGCGCAGGTGTATATCTCCTCAGAACTTCTAAGAAGGAATCCGCTGATGCCTAAGCATCATCACAGGCGACATGGTTCAGGCATAGATGGGAAGAATTTTATAATTCTTCCCATTCTCTTTTCTGCTATAATACTGATATCCTGTTATATTTATATTTCAGTTGCAGCATCGAGCCTGATCTCACTCGCAAGCTTGTTTTTCTCAGACAGGGAAAGTGACTTCTCGGAAAGCTATACCAATATTTATGTTCCTGTTGCTGAGACCAGTGATTCTTCCAGAGATGAAAGGGAGACCATACCTATCTCTTCTGTCACGTATCCTCATGTCGGTGAGCAGTTTGGTGAGCTTATTATTGAAGACTGCCAGATCTCCGACAAGCTGTTTTTCGGCGACGGAACCATTCCGCTCAACAATGGTGTCGGAATATACAACGGCAGCTTTATTCCGGGTTACGGCAAGACAATACTTGTAGCCGGACATAATAATACCTACTTCAACGGCCTTAAATACGCTGAAAAGGGTCAGAAGGTAAAGATCCGTACAAGCTACGGCAACTATGTATATGAAATAACTGATATACAGGTAAAAAAAGCAACTGATACTTCAGCTTATGACCTTGCGGCAAATTATGAGAACCTCATTATGTACACCTGTTATCCGTTTGATGAACTTGGTCTTACGCCTTATCGATGTTTTGTTTATGCGATGCCGGTAAGCGGACCTGCCTTCGATAAGAATAGTTGAGAGGTGTGCATATGTCAAATTCAAAGAGCAACCATTCAGTAATAAAGTCCGTTTTGTATTCGGTTCTTTCATTTTTTCTTGCAGTAAGTCTCTTTTTCCTTGGTATTGCCTGTATTGTAAAGTTCAGCCTGTTTTCTCAGGATTTTATGATGAATGCGATGGCTTCGCAGGGATATTCAGCTATGATACAAGACGAGCTGAAGTCTGATCTTAAAAACCTTGGTCATGCAAGTGGTCTTACTGATGAATTTGTAGATAAATTTGTTGATTCTCTGGATATCTCCGGAGTTGAGTATGATTATGTCAAGGCCTTTTATTCCGGGGATAATACCCTTGTTGATACAGCGACTTTCAAGCAGCAGCTTTATGCCGCTCTTGATCAGTACGTTATAGACACCGGAATGGATCCCGAAAAGGTCTCACAGGAAAATGTAGACTATCTTGTAGAAAAGGCTACTTCAATATATGTTAACGATGTTTCTATCCCGTTTTTCTCGACCATTGCAAATTATGTTTACAAATATGACGGACCGCTGACTATCCTTATTGCCGGTCTTGCCGTTTTTGCGGCGATCATCGCTTTTCTAATAATATTTACGAATGAATTCGTCCACAGAAGATACAGATATCTTTGCTATTCGTTCACAACAACAGCGCTTTCGCTTGCTGTTATCCCGACTGTCGTTTTTGTCTCGGGATATATAACCAAGATCGGTATTGCAACAAGATCGCTTTACAATCTTTTTGTGTCTTATTTTTCTTCGTTTTTTATGTATTTCTATTTTGCGTCAGCAGTTTTTGCAGTTGCTGCTATAATCTGCTTTTTGGTTTTCTACAAAAGATATAAGCGTATCACCGGGCACCACAGTCATCATTAAGTGTGGCTGAGTTTTCAATTAAAACAAACAAATAAAACAAACAAACGAGGCAGTTATGTTAACACTGCCTCGTTCGCCTTATTACGCATCTGTCGTGACTGTGCTTATTAAAAACATTTTTCAGTGGTGCCAGGCGCGAAGCGGCTGGCACCACTGAAAAAACAAATTATTATTATCCCGGTCGTGCCGAAGGCGTGGTCGGGCGAACGGGACAAAGTTGATGCGACAGCTCCCTCTGAAATAACACTATATTTAAGTGCGCCGCAAGGTAGGCGCACGTTGTTATAACAGAGGAGCCGTGAATTATTTCACAGCCCCATAGTACATGAAAACAGGGAAGTAAACTGTGCAATCATTCAGTTGATGGCTTTTTTTCTGTTCTGAATAGAAAAACAAGTAATAATGGCATTAGAATAAAAGTGTAATGCAGGAATCTGACGGAATCTGCTGCACTGGTAAGAAGAAGTGCTGTTGAATAATTATAGAAAAACACAGGAAGGATAAACATGATTCTTTTCCAATGATCAGGTTTGTGTAACTTACACTTGGCCAGAACGGCTATTATCAGAATAAGATGCATAGAACCGACGTACAGAAACAGCCATGGAAAAAGCAGCATTGAAATTTTCGTTATTTTTGAATCTATCCATTTAATTGATGGTATTCCCTGTGGAGAAATACCGTAATCATTCTCTGAGATTCCCGGAAGTCTGTAATACCTGTAATCATCGCATACTGTGTAGACTACGTCTGTCAGCTTTATTACTGATTTCAGAGATGATACAGGGCAATGTTCAATGCATTTCAAGGACATATACACTATTTTTCCTGCTCCGTATTCTTCTATAACGTCTTGATTCGTTTCTTCGTGCCACTTTACGTGATTAAGGCTTCCGTAACTGTATTTTTTCTTCCATAATTCTTCGGGCGCAAATTTGTAGGCAAATTCAAGCGTATCCTCATCCACTTTTTCCGGTGAATATGTAACAGCAGCTCCGATAATATTCAATGGCAATCCCAGTACTTCCATTTCTCTTTTGTCAGGATCTGTAACATTAAGCGCAGAATACAAAGGATACTTTATTCCAAGTATTACTACAATAATTGAAAGACAAATAATCAAGGCTCTTTTTTTGTTTATCAGAATTATTACGGCAATGATTAATGGAATAGTAAACAACAGAGCATTATGGCGGAAAAGAGTTGTAAGTGAAGCTGCTGCAATAAACAGAATTGTATTGATCGGCTTTTTGATCCATTCACCGTTTGAAAAATAAATGTTGAGTGCGTATGTTACCATAAGTAATGCGCCGATACCAAAAGCAATGTCTTTGAACGGGAATAATGCCAGATTAGTTGTATGCGGATTAAGCATTACATACAGCAGGGATAAAACAGCATATTTTGTACTTGTGTGTTTTTTCACAGTTATCAGAGCATAGCCGAATACCAACCCGAAAACTGTTATTTGAAATATTGATACAGAGTTTATCCAACCGCCTGTTAACAGCAGGGGAAGCCTGAATACAAGAAGCGTATGTATGACCGGGTGCCAGTCGTTATATTTTCCGCTGATCGCCTGTGTGTACTGAGTAAAACAGTCCGGATTCATTGCGACGGGATAATATATAATATATTTCAAATATAGAATTAAAAGTGGTGTAACAAAGAAAAGAACGTTCGATATATTATCGGTTTTTCGCGGATCGGGTTTATGATCTATGTTTATTTTTCTGACCATTCTTAATATGACAGGACAAAAAACCATAGAGACCGCCGTGATAAACAAGACCCATCTGATAAAATATCCTATTTTATTTTCACACAAAAATGCAAAAGCTGAAAAAATAAATACAGAATACAGTGTTAGTATTATACCGTTAACGCCTTCAATATACGTCCAGGCTTTGTTTATCAAGGTATTCATAATGCCCCCCCGGTTTTTATTGGTGTTATATCAAATACAACGACCAACAGAATTATATCACAAATAGTCTGTATTCACAAGCAAAAGTCTTGGTCTGTGATAATTCGCCAGTGAGCCTGTACTGCGGCGCACTTAAAAAATGTATAATAGGGTACATTGTCAGCGAAGCTGCAGTCGGGTACAGTCTATGGCGTACATAATAGATTCTTTTCAACCTCTGTTGGATTTGGATTCATACAATCACAAAAAAATATATTCCGTAAGACCATTCGGACTTGAACTCCTGCAAAAAAGAAACCAAAGTAATTTCGCTGTTTTCGGTTCTTTCTGATCGATAGGTTTTCTTTAGAGAATAGTGAAAAGAGAATAGTGAATAGAGAGTAATACAGAAACGCCCCACGGAGCATTACTATTAACTATTCACTATTCGTTATTCTCTGAGCCCCCGAGCTTGCGAGGGGGTGTTTCTGTAAACAGAGTACAAAAAAGATATTTCTTGTGGCGCGGGAAAGAAATATCGCGTCCGACAAAAGCCGAACGCGAATCGGGTGCGGCGGCTCGCCGCTGGCCTGCCCGGTGGGAGTCGAACCCACGATCTTCAGAGTCGGAGTCTGATGCATTATCCAACTGTGCTACGGACAGATATATTCATTATAGGATAAAAAGCAAGCCCCCTCACATCAGTGAGAGGGCAGCGTCACGCGCCAGGAGGGACTCGAACCCCCGACCTACTGGTTCGTAG
>CACXDE010000404.1 GCA_902766305.1 uncultured Ruminococcus sp.
GACTGACAACTGAAGACTGACAACTAACGACTGTTAACTGACAACTGATAACTGACAATCACATTGCAACTCCGCCGTCCACACGGATTACTTCGCCGGTAATATAAGACGCTTCATCACTTGCAAGGAATACTGCAAGGTTAGCTATATCCTCTACCTGACCCATTCTCTTCATCGGAATAGCTGAAAGAACTGCTTCCTTTGCCTTATCCGTCATTGCGTCAGTCATTTCTGTCTTTATGAAGCCAGGCGCTATAGCGTTTACTGTAACATTTCTTGAACCAAGCTCCTTAGCTACAGACTTTGTCAAGCCGATAAGTCCCGCTTTTGTAGAAGAATAATTTGTCTGTCCTGCATTGCCTGTAAGTCCGACAATAGAGGACATATTTATTATCCTGCCTCTTTTCTTTTTCATGAAATGTCTGTATATTGCCTTTGTCATATTGAATACGCCCTTCAGGTTGACAGCAATTACAGAATCAAACTCAGACTCATCCATTGAAACCATAAGCTTGTCTCTTGTAATACCTGCATTGTTGACGAGTATATGCACCTCGCCGAACTCCTTGATTATCTCCTCAACAAGCTCTGCGCTTGCCTTGAAGTCGGCAACATTGCACTCATATGATTTTACCTTTACGCCCTTTGCAAGCAGCTCCTGTTCAGTAACCTCAGCATTTTCGCCGTCTCCGTAGTGTACAAAAGCAATATTTGCACCCTGATCCGCATATTTAAGAGCGATCTCTTTTCCTATACCTCTTGAACCGCCTGTTATAATAGCAGTTTTTCCCGTAAGTTCAAACATAATGCACCCCGACGCTCACACAAGAGCATCAAGTCCCTCCTTCGTTTCAATATTTACAGCAGTGACATCTTTATTTATCTTTTTTATAAGTCCCGTCAGAGTTTTTCCGACACCGACCTCTATGAATCTGTCAGCTCCCTGTTCAATAAGGTTCTCAACAGTTTTCTGCCATTTTACAGGACTTTTAACCTGTGAAGCGATAAGCTCCTTGTAATCGCCCTCATAGGGCTGCGCCGTAACATTTGAATACACAGGTATCTCAGGCTCTTCAAGGCTTACACCCTCAAGATACTCTCTCAGCGCATCGGAAGCCGAAGCCATAAAAGGTGAATGGAAAGCGCCGCTTACTGCTAATTTTACAGCCTTGCCCTTTTCCTCCTTGACCTTATCGCAAAGCGCGTCTATTTCATCCTCAGCCGCTGCAACAACCGTCTGCGCAGGACTGTTATAATTTACAGGATATGCCCTTTCAAAACCGTTGCATATCTCCTCCACCTTTTCAGGCGCAAGCTTCATTACAGCAGCCATAGCACCCTTGTTTTCATTTGCAGCCTTGTCCATGACCTCTGCACGTCTGCAAACAAGCCTGAATGCGTCTTCATATGAAAGCATTCCGGCAAAAGCAATAGCCGCTATCTCTCCCAGTGAAAAACCTGCTGCATAATCAGGACGTATGCCTTTTTCAGCGACAGCCGCAGCAGCCGCAAGATCAACAGCAAATACACAAGGCTGTGTATTGATTGTAATTGAAAGCTCTTCCTTAGTACCCTCAAAGCACTGTTTTATCGTTCCGGGGCGGATACTTTCAGCCATATCGAAAACTGCCTTAGCAGCAGGAGAATTATCATAAAGAGACTTTCCCATACCGGGTATCTGAGCACCCTGACCGGAAAATACAAATACGTTTTTTCCCATTTCACATCCTCCAATACAACTATATCAATTGTCCTTGTTCCATCTGATAACGCAGCTGCCTGTTGTAAGACCGCCGCCGAAAGCACACATCGCTATGATATCGCCTTTTTTCAGCAGACCGCTTCTGTTTGCTTCATCGAGCGCTATCGGTACGCTTGCAGATGATGTATTGCCGTAGTGTTCTACATTACAGAAAAATCTTTCTCTTGGTATGTCAAGATTTTTCGCTGCTGTATTGATAATTCTGATATTTGCCTGATGAGGTATCACACAGTCAACATCACTCTGCTGTAGTCCGGCATCAGCAACAGCCTTTTTTATTCCGTTTGCCATAGCGGCAGTCGCAAATCTGTATACATCATTTCCGGCCATATGAAGAACAGCCCTTTCCTCCTCATGCTCATAGAAGGGAGAGGAATTTGTCCCGTGAGGTATGCGTATCGCAGCGTCATTTCCGTTTGCAGTAAGATGTATAGAAAGAAGGTCATCACCCTCGCCAAGAACAGCCGCAGCGCCGCCGTCACCGAAAAGCACGCAGGTTGAACGGTCTGTCCAGTCTATGATATTAGAAAGATTATCCATAGACACGATAAGAACCTTTTTAACTCTTTTTCTTGCAAAGAATCCGGCTGCAACGTCCAGCGCATATATAAATCCGGAGCAGGCAGCATTTACATCAAATGCCGGACATGAAGCGCCTATTTCCTTCTGTATCATACAGCCCTGAGATGGAGTGATATTTTCCCCTCTCATTGTAGAGCAGATTATCATATCCAGTTCTTCAGCCTTTACACCGGCATTTTCAAGAGCATTGTTCGCCGCCTGAACACACATTTCAGTTATAGTCTCTTTTTTAGCTATACGGCGTTCTCTGATACCTGTTCTTGTACGTATCCATTCATCGTTTGTTTCCACCATAGTAGAAAGCTCATCATTTGTCATAACATAAGCAGGAACAGCCTTCCCTGTTCCCAATATAGTAAAGCTCATTATTACACCCTCACATTCAGCTAAAAGCGGTCAGCAAAATGCAGTCAATTCAGCACTGCACTATAAATCCATTCTATCTCTAATAATTCTATACCAAAACCGTCAATTTGTCAACAAGTATTAATATCATTTATCAGTTGTAAGTTGTCAGTTGTAAGTTGTAAGTTGTAAGTCGTAAGTCGTAAGTTGCGGCATATCAAGCTTTATTATTCTTTATCACAAAACCAGCGTAACCGAAAAGATTCTTCGTCGCTTTGTTCTTAAAAAAATAAGAGTGCATCCTTACCGGCAAGTCAAAAACCATCCCCACTCTTGACAACACCCCCGCTCCTCAGAATGACAGTGGGGGCAGAATGACAGACGGGGCAGAATGACAGGTTGGGCGAGCTTTTAGAGCAACGAGAGAAGAAAAAAGTCTGGTACGTCATCATTGTACATTGCACATTGATTTGTCCACTTTCGTTGATTACAGCAATATTTTGCTTTCCGCCGGGGGTGTCCATTTCGTTCACCCCTTTATCTTCATCATCAACATGGTCACGGATAGCTTTTTGAGGATTACTATACCCCAGCACCTCAGCTACGTCTTTGCCCACAAAATATGGTGTACTGTCAATTTTCACCGTCCGGATGCTCCCGAACTGCTCGTTCTCAAAGATTGTTAACTCACTGCTCATGTTTTCACCTCATACTGTCAAGCTGTTTTTTTGCTGTCCTGCGCCTGACGCACACCCTCAAAGAGTGCGACCATCATGTTAAGCATTGCAAGAATCAGAGCTTTGTTACTCTCCGAAAGGCTGTTGTAAAGCTCGTTTGCATTAGCAGTACTTGTACTGTTTTTCGGTTCTCTGATATTTTTTTCGCTCATGTTTTAGACCCCCTTTATTCCGAGAAAATCACAAATTTTCTCTTTCACTGTTTTTCGTATAACCTTACCGCTCAGGACGGAACTGACCACCGAATAATTAATGTCTGTTGCTCTTGCAAGCTCTTTCAGGCTCATGCCGTTTTCAATAAGCTTCTTTTTTGCCGTTATGTTCCAACGTTCCGACATTTTTCTCACCCCCC
>CACXDE010000405.1 GCA_902766305.1 uncultured Ruminococcus sp.
GCTTTTCGCTGTCTGAAAACAATCCACTAGCGAAAGTAAAAACTTCTTTCCATTCTTCATCTTGTATCAGTTTGCAATACAAATCATGATGCTCTGTTATAGTATAATTGTTTACCAAATGATACGCCGCGCAAAATTCTTTTAAAAGCTTATGCGTAAAGGTAACTCTATCAGTAACTTTAAGCAATCCAGAACTGATAAATGAAGCAATAACGCCACTGCTGTTTGTTGATGAAAGCTCAGTTAGTTTTTTATCAAACTCAATAATACCATATGTGGGTTGAGTAAATGTATCAAAGGCAATTTTCCCCAATATTGTTAATGCATCGCTACACGTAACAATTTGAGAACGCACACCACATTTCTTTTGATTAATCCCAATATACAAGTTCTGAAACAACTCTAAGAACAATTGGCTTCGATTAAAAATATTTTTATTTCTATTTCCTTTAAGAACCTTCTTTCCTATTGATAAAAAATATGGGTTTTGAAACAGATTATAATAGGACTTAGGTATAGTAGTAGTTATTCCGGCTGTTTGTAATTCAAAATGGACCGTCATTTCATTTAACGGCGTTAATCTATATTCCTTATCTATAACTAATTCACCATGATATCGATTAAAACGTGAAGTGACGAAAAAATAATTATTTGAATATTTTATTAGAAAGTCATTCGCATCTGCAAAAAACTTCGCTCTATTTCCCTCGCTTGTGATGTCATCAATTCCATCAAGAATAAAGATAAACTTTCCATCCTTTAGAAAAGAATCCACAAGTAGCTCAATATTACCTTTACCAAACAAATTAATTTTGCTAATAATACCAGCCCTAATAGTGTCATAGAGCAAGCCATACTCGTATAACGGTAGAAATATAGGTATTAATTGTTGCGCCCTTTTATCATCACAGATTTTTCTTAACAAAGCCATTGATTCAAAAGTTTTGCCAAATCCAGCTTCGCCAATCAGCAAGATTTCCCTTTCATTTAATAAAGCTTCAATGGCTTCATAATTGTTCTCGTCATCACACTTATTATAAATCGCTCTGCTTAAATGTTTTCCCTTAACAATTTTTGTAGAAAGGGAAAGTAGATAACTTAAATATCCATTATAATCAAAAGACACATCTTCGATTTGTTCTGTTTTACTTTCACTTACTTTTCTGTCTATTTCTGATAATGCCTTTTTGATGTCTGCTAATTCTGAAGATATGCTTTTTCCAAGTTCCTTTGCGACATTGCAAACAGCCCTTGTGCTTTCATCTTCAATAGGATTTAGCGTATTAAAGATTACTTCGAAGTATCTTTGAATGATAGTCTTAATATCTGTGCGATTAATCGAGAAGTTAGGATGCTCTTCAAGAAACAACTGCTCATAATAGTCAATACTATCCGCTTGAGATTGATATTCAAATACTGGACTGTTTAGACAATTCTGAATAAGATTACATATAACATTATTCTTTGTGAGAAATTGGTCTAAATCGTTATAATAAACCTCATTCCCATAACGATTCATTATTTTGGCAGTTATTTCGCATTTTAACCGTTTCTTCAGCTTATATAATCTGATTTTTCCTTTTATTCCTTTGAAGAAATCCGTTCCAATATTAATAACAATATCAATAATAGCAGATATTAAATATTCCATACGTATCCCTCTTTTATTATAATCCATAAATGCCCATATATCTAAGTCCAACACCGCATTAATATCATGCGCCATCTATAGAATATTGAGTTGGTCACGAAAACGCACATTACATCCGTCTTTTGACAGGTTATCAAAGAAAACCTCGCGCATTCATTTTTTTGCTTTTACGTTCATCAGAGTTAGACTTTGTAGCCAACGCATTTTGTTTCATACTACTATTTTCTAAAAAGAGCATTCATGTAAAAGCCTATGCCCACTCCCCATCCGTCTCAAACAAATCATTTAATTCATCATCAGTATGGATCGTTCTGAGTTTATTGCGCGTACCGGTTTTTGAAAGATTCAATCGGTGGAACCTATTCTTACCAGTGATATCCTTATCCATATGAATCAACTGCACTCTGCCTATTTTCGGTTCATTTTCAGCATATTTTGCCATTCCCTTTGCCTTAGCCAGATTATCGGCATACTGATTACCATGCGGCTCGAGGATATCAAGCACATAGCCTAACCTATTATCATGCCTTACGATGATAAAATCGGGATACATACTCTTAATCTCATCATTCTTTTCGTAAGGAATACACAGTGCCCAGCTTGCTTTTGAAGGATTACGCAGCCAACACACAAAGCCAGGTTGCTTCATTTCTTCTTCCAAAACACCCTGTTCCCAATTATTCAGTTTGATTTTTGCAAATCCGTTTTCATCGGCAAAAAGATGATTATCATATTCTTTTCCGCCGTCCTCAATACGCGCACTGATTGTCTCGGGTAACGCAAAGTTATGCTTACTAACCACATCGCCGTCGGCAATTATAGCCTGATACTGCCGTTTATACTGCTCTGATAAGCTGACAACATACTTACGGTATTTGTCATTAAAAGCGTGGAACTTGTCTCTCGCATAATAATTCAGCTTTGTAAAACAATTCTCATCAGCGGCGAATAAAATGCAGTCCACCTTATACTCCGCAGGATTCTGTAAATCCGCATACAGTTTTCCGTATTTATTTGGGAATCCATAACCTCCAAGCTTAGCGTCAGCGTTTCGAAGCTGTCTGTCAAGATCACTTTCAGATGCGGTATATAAACTTTGTGTAAAACCATTGTCCAATGTCTCGCCAAAGACATCAAAGATCTTTACTGAAAGCTTAAATGACAACACCTGCTTTGACAACTCATCATATTTTCCGCTCGCATGCAATTCTTCGATATACTTACGCATCATGCTGACAATATCTTTTGTAATCTCAGCATTTGCCCCCGAATATACTCCCGATTGCGTTAATATACCTGCGAGGTCTAATAACGATTTCAAATACTTCGTTTGTCTCTGTATATTTCTTACAACATAGGTTAGATAGCCTTGATCATTTATAAATTTGATGATTTCCTCACGGTCTATATATCCCATGTTGAGTTTGATTTGCTCGCCGCTGTCTGCTTCAAATTCCGATTCATCCTCAGGAATAACAGGTTTGTCCTTCGGCACCATAAACGTCGGCGTGCTTTGCGGATGAATCTCTCGCGGTGTACTAGGCTGATCCGTTGCTGTCTCATCCAAATCAACAGGTTGGTTCACGGGTACTGATATCATCCCCGCAGACTCTTCAAGTGTAAGCTGATTTGGATCAATTATTTGAGTTTTTCTTCTCGGAACATGAACAGTCCAAGGAACAAACGTCTGATTTTCGAGAGATTCGCTGTCTACAACCACCGGAATCTCTCCGCCCTCTGAACGATTCAATTCATCTATAATCTTTTCTACATTATCAACATTGAAGAAAGGCAAAAACAACCGCACGTCGTTAAGGTAATCATCAACCAAAACATGGCTCTGCAGAGGTGTTCTGACCATTCTTCCGAGGAGCTGCGCTATATAAGTTGCGTCTTCGGCATGACGAAAAGACATCATCGTTTCCGCTCTCGGACAATCCCATCCTGTTGACAGATTTTCCTTGAACAGAACCACGCGAATACGTTTGTCGTCGGTTATCTCCGAAGGCTCCACATGATGAATAGGAAGATTATTTACCGTAATGGTGCCCGTTGAACCAAAGGTATGCACGATCTCATATTCTTTAAGCTGCGTGCCGATGCGCTCCTCAACCGCAGCAATCACATCATTCAAATTCGTATCAGAAAGCTTTTTGCCGCTTCCGGCAAGCACTTGAATAACAAATACCGGGTTCACCTGCGCATAGTGTTGATCGCGGCAGTACAACTCCCAGTGGTCACATTTTAGCTTCCATTCATCTGTTGCCGCCTGCAGCACAGCCATGTCATTATGCTTTTCGGAATCATTTGCGTATGTGACAATGATCCTTTCCTTTAACAATCCCGAAGAACGCACTTCATTCGGCGTAATAATGCACTTTTGCAGTGTAGAAGTCGTGTCTCCCACCAAGGCATTGAATCTTGCTGCTGTAGCGCTAATACCAATGACTACCGGCATTGGTGACAGTTTAAACGCAGGAGCGCCTTTAAGAAAACGCTGCATAATAGACGTTGCTTTTCCGGCTTCACGTCCCTGCATACCGCGGTGAGCTTCATCTATGATAAAATACAGCCTGTCGGATTTTTCACGCGCTGTGTTTTCGAGTGTTTCCCAAATCGTATACTGTCTGCTGTCGGAATGATAGCTCAGGTTTCCTGACTTTCCCAACTTCTGTGTATTCAAAAAATAAATATGACCATCCTCGAGCATTTCCATATCAAAGGATTTGTCCTCAATGGTGACGCACTGACCAAAGCGAATCTTGTCCGCTTTCAGGTCGATCTTCTGCTTAGAC
>CACXDE010000406.1 GCA_902766305.1 uncultured Ruminococcus sp.
TCGATAACCGTATAAAAGTTATCTTCCCTGCGATATATAATTTTCTCAACATATCCGGTTATTTCTGCCATAGATACCTCACCTATCAAAGTCTGCGCTTACCCGACTGGGCAGACGCTGTATGTATAGTGCAAAATGTTATTTTGCAAAACAAGGCAAGGATATCCTTAAATATCCCTGCCCGTATTCTTAATCCTACATGTGTATGCACATATCACATATAAGCATCAGCTCACACCTACTGCTTCATGTAATATCAAACGGTTTGTCTCACCTTCTGTCTTATCAGAAAATCAGTCCCTGAGCGGCTCCTGTGAGTGCATAAACTCAATAAACTTACCTGTACCGATTGCAACTGCAGTAAGCGGATCCTCGGCGATAACTGTGCTGATGCCGGTCTTCTCCTCAATAAGCGCATCAAGACCGCTTAAGAGGCTGCCGCCTCCGGTCATAACGATGCCTCTGTCATATACATCGGCTGCAAGCTCAGGTGGAGTTCTCTCCAGTACATTGTGTACGGCGTCAACAATCTGCATAGCAGGCTCTCTTAAAGCCTCAAGCATCTCATCTGATGTAACCATAATAGTCTTTGGAAGTCCTGTTACAAGATTACGTCCTCTTACCTCAACTGTTGCAAGCTCAGGTCTCTTGAACGCACATCCAATCTTAATCTTAATATCCTCAGCAGTTCTCTCACCGATAAGGAGATTGTGCTTTTTACGCATATAACGAACGATAGCCTCGTCGAAATCATCACCTGCAGTCTTAACAGAAGTGCTGACAACTGTACCGCCCAGAGAAATAACAGCAATATCCGCTGTACCGCCGCCGATATCAACAATCATATTACCGCATGCCTTTGAAATATCAATGCCTGAACCGATAGCAGCAGCAACAGGCTCCTCAATAATAGAAACCTCTCTTGCACCTGCCTGATATGCAGCATCCTCAACGGCCTTCTTCTCAACCTCTGTAGCGCCACTTGGAATACATACGCTTATTCTAGGCTTTCTAAGCATCTTCTTTCCGACAGCCTTCTTGATAAAATACTTAAGCATCTTCTCTGTAACAGTATAATCAGAAATAACGCCCTGTCTGAGCGGTCTTACCGCAACGATATTGCCCGGAGTTCTTCCGATCATAAGTCTTGCCTCTTCACCGATTGCCTTAATCTGATTGGTATCTCGGTCAAAAGCAACAACTGAAGGCTCTTTTAAAACAACGCCCTTTCCTTTTATATAAACCAGAATGCTGGCTGTACCCAAATCAATACCAATGTCCGTAGTTAATAACATGTACTGTGTCCTCCTAATCATAATATCTTTTTTATCTAATATCAGCCGACAAAAAATACTATATCACGTCAGCCGGTTTAATATGCATAATAAGCCCTTGTTTCATTATTGACAATATAAAAGCTATTTATCACATTATCATATCTATTATAATCATAATATTATTATATTTAAAGTCTTTTTTCAAATAAATAATTAATAAATTCATTTTAATATTTTGTTCACATTTTGTTAAAAATTTCAACACATTTCGACACTATTATGAAGTTGTACAGTCTAATCAACTGTATAAACAAGCTTTTTCATACTCATACTCGCCAGTTTAAAAGCTGGCGAGCCCCCAAAAAGACAATTTCAAGCTTTATATTTCTATTTTTTTGATAATCTCTTGCAGATTGTCATTTTTTTTGCCCTGATGAACAACAAATTATGACAGCACAAATTCTCTTCATCCTCCGTTTTCACCTTTTAAAAATGAACATTTTACGAAGATTTTTATTTTATTTTGTAAACTGTTTTTACTATCCTGATTACTAATTATCTTTTTCTCATCACATGCAATATATAATCAAATTTTCCCCTTATAAAAATACCCTTCCCGACAGTATATTATTTATCAAAAATAATATACCATTAAGAAGAGTACTGTTTTTATTGATGAAGATATTTTTCTTTTGTTGCAAGTCCGCCGCGAATATGTCTTTCAGCCTTATTCAAATCAAGAATCACCCTCGCCTGCGATGCCAGTGCCGGATTAATATGTATAAGGCGGTCAGTTACATCCTTATGAACAGTGCTCTTGCTTATGCCAAATCTTTTTGCCGCCTGCCTCACCGTGGCGTTGTTATCAATAATAAATCTGGCAATCTCAACCGCTCTTTCCTCGATATAATCTTTCAAGAAAATCCCCCTAAATGCATTTGTACATATTATGCATTCAGAAGTAAATATAGTACCTATACCGGCAAAAGACACAGCCTGCCAACATCTTTAAAAATAATTTCAATCAGCACCATATCTTTGTAAATAGGGTTTTCCTCAATTAATTTCTTAAATGCAGCAAAATATAACGGTTCAGTCTGCTGCCCTTCGCAGAAAATATAATATCTGTACTTTTTCATCACCAAATATTCTTGGCGACGCTTTCTCTTCCAGTTCTCCATTCCTGCTTTTTTAGGCATTGACATTCCCCCAATCTATGATTCTTCTAAGGTATGGATCTGCGCCATACTTGCCCTCAAGATACTGCTTATCAAACTTTGCATCCTTTCTGACAGACTCGCCTTTTTCGTTTTTAAATTCTACGAGAGAATAAAGCTTTGAATTTTGTACATTTCCCTTTGCCACAAACCAGATTTCATCTCTGCGGAACACTGTACTATTCATGGTAGATAAATCGTGTGAAGTAAATATTAACTGTGCTTTATGCCTGTTAATACACATATCA
>CACXDE010000407.1 GCA_902766305.1 uncultured Ruminococcus sp.
CCATAAGGAGATGATTATTATGTCAAGAAAAACAGACATCCGATATAGTGAGGAAGCTAATAATTATTACAGAAGCGTGAGAAAAAGATTTCATGAATTTGAAGAACGACTTAAAGATAATGCGATGTCCATTAATTATGCCGAATTAAAAAGAATTCTTGAAAAAAAGTACAATTTATATCCTGAATTCAAGACATTAAGGAGTCTTTTTCAGTATGATGATAATTGGGAAAATAGCGATCGAAATATAAAATCAATCAACATGGTTCTGGTTATGGCAGTTTGCGATATATTTAATCTTAATGTTTCACAGTATACTAAGCTTGAAAGAACTGTTACAGAAGATAACCAGGTTACAGACCAGGAATACAAAAATCTATTGAGATGTGCAGACAATAACTTTATAACAAACAATAATGAAGCTATTGAATTTATCAAAAATCCACACTATTTCGGAGAATACTATACATATAATTTTTCTTTGGCACAAATATTAAGCAGTTCATCTGCAGGACAATATCAACCTCAAGTAAATCAAATCAGAGAATCAAAACTAACTATAGAAAGACCTGCAGATTATTCGGACGAAGTAACAGCTACACTGGAAGAAATCACAACTGAATCTGGTAATCGTTTCATCTTCAAAGGGCGAGTTTATAGGTTACTTAATATTAATCAGATTTTTATATCGCTTTCAACAACAGACAATATCAGCTTCCGATGGTTAATGTTTGATGATATCATTTTAAGGAAAAATGATCTATATTTTAAAGAAATTGCTATGTTATCGCATACATATAATTCACCCGCGAAGCCCATTTTTACAAAAATAATACTTACCAAAAATCGTCTTGATATACAAAATCCTGAAATTATTCAAATGCTTAGAGGTATCCTTACGTTTAATCAAGATGATATATTAATTGACAGCAACGCCGTAAAAGCAATAAGTGAAAGTGATGAATTTTCTGATATTGCTGAAATATTCAATCCTAAATATGAAGAAAAATTTTATAGGATCAATCAGAGCAGCATCATGAACAACATACATATAAAATGGGATAATGAAAAAAAGCAAAGGTGTATTCTTAAACTAATGGAGTTAAGCATGAATCCGGTACAGGCTTGTGTGGATCAGGCATCCTCCGCACATACTTTTTGGAAAAAAATACAGAATCTATAAAATATCTTGTACAAAAAAAGGACGAACATTTACATTTCGCAAATGTTCGTCTATATATCATATTAAATTTAAAGGAATCGACCTGGTCAAGGTCGTCAGACTCCCGAGAGCGTCTGTATGTAATGACCAGGTCTTCAATTTGGCATTCACAGAGTCCAGCGAAGAAAAACAAATGATGAATTGAAGGCAAATGCTTTCCATTCTCTACCGCGCTGATTGCAGCTTTGGACATTGGCATATCCGCAGCACAGAAAATTTCAGAAAGACCATCTTGTGAAAGGTGTCGTTCCTTACGTTTTCTCCTCCATGCTTTGCCGGTCGCTTCAAGGTCGATTGCCAAATCCCAAGCGGAATACGGATCAAAAGACTGGTAAGTCATAAGTCATCCTCCTAAAATAATAAATTAGAGCACAAGCTCTTATATTTTAGCAAGTCCCTATATTTTAGGATGACAACCGCCCCTATTATAAGTATTCTATCACCTATTTTACACAAAGTCAATGATATGTTTGTTATAGTATTTTTATTTGTATTTTTATTTTACGTATTTTACATCTTTATTTATCATCATATCTTTTTACCAAATTATAAAAGGAATTTGGCTTTAAATCAAGCAGCCGCATAGCTTGTCGTGCGGTAATTTTCTTTTCACGCCAATCATTGTAAACGCTGTCCCACTTTTTCGGATAGGTAATGGGAGGTCTGCCTACAGGACGTCCTGTGCGTCGGCTAATTTTCTTTCCTGTGGTACTATCTGTTGGCATGGCTGCTAAACCTTCAAGCTGTCTCTGCCTAGTTGTCTCACGCTCATTCTGGGCAATACTTGAAAGAACCTCTATCATGATATTTGTTATCATATCTCCGATCCACGCCTGTTCTGCCGGAAAGTCAGTCATTGTTGTGGGCATATCCAGTATCTTTACCTTAATTCCATTATCCTTAAAATATTGGAGCTCTTTTTTTAATTCTTCTTTATTACGGCTGAGGCG
>CACXDE010000408.1 GCA_902766305.1 uncultured Ruminococcus sp.
GCCCCTATGACAGCAGTTCTTCCGTTTCCAAACAAAAAATATGCAATTCCAATCAGTATTGCCATCAACAGAAAATAGCCATAATGATTTCCATTGAAGAAAACAGCGCTCAGTTCTTTCTTCCCATGAAAAGCTTCGACGCCTCCATTCATGAGATCGTATAGCGCCGCAAGACCGATCAGGTCGGAAATAACGAGATAGGCGGTCAATATGCATCCGCTGACAGACTCTCTTTTAATTGATCTTGTGACGCCCATATATACCAGCATGAAAGCGAGCATATTAAAGATACCGATAAATCTATACGGAACTCCGTCTACGGTTATGAAACTAAAGCCGTTTACAAATGTTGAAGCCAGTATCAAAGCAGCAAAAGCAGTAAAGAATATATCTGTCTTTTCAAAATACAGTTTTCTGCGCTTCACTGCTAAACATATATGTGCAATACCGCCGGTGATGATCAGATAATCCAGAACTGTGAATAATCTGTGAAAGACTAAGTATTGCTCGTCCGCCATACCCGGCATGGAAATATCGAAGAGCAGGATGCCCAAAAGCATCAAACACATCAAAACTCCCGGCATTAATGCCAGGTAATCAGCAAAATCATACTCATTTGTTTTTTTGTCTTGAATATAACTGGATTTTTTGTTTTTTATTTCTTTGTGTTTGTTCATAGCTCTTTTTATTATACCCCATCGGGTACGTTTTGCCGATGCTCTATGTATTTGTTATTCTTTGATATATTAAAGAAGCCGGAATCGTAATGATTCCGACTTCTATTGATTTAGCTCCGGTTTAAGTGAACATCGCTTTATCAGTCGACGTCTTCTACTTCATCGCCTTCTTCTTCCTCAGGTTCCGGATCCGGGAACAGCATCTTGTACTCCTCATCCGAGATAGCGCCATTGCTGTCCGGATGGAATGTAACTCCGCTGATAGTGAACTGGCTTGTTCTGAATGCTGCATTGTCACCGGCATAGTAGTGCTTGCCGCCATACTCTACCCACTGATTTCTTGCAAGACCGCCGCCTCTCTTGTTGTAATAATAGTTGTTCTTATACTTGAATATTTCTTCAGATGTGCGGACTGAATGGTCAGCATCAGCAAAGTAATAAGTGTTGCCTTTCTTGAAGAGCCCTGTCATGAGATGTCCGTTTCCGTCAGCTGAATAAAGCTTTCCCTTCCAGTAGAACATCTTACTGACTGCAACTACTCCACCGCTGTACACGAAGTAATCATTTCCGTCATGTTCGATAATGCCCGGTTTCGACTGGAGAACGCCATTTTTATTTGCATAGTACAGTGTTTTATGCCATGTGAACATGCCGGTTTTGATTGATCCATACTTATTGGCGATGTAGTAATGGTTTTTATACTTGAATTTTGTGTTGACAACTACCAGGCCGCCTTTTTTGACAAGGAAACGGTATCCGTTTCTCTTTACCATGCCGGTCTTAGTCTTAAGGTAACCCCATTTTGTACCGAAATAATACTTACCATCTTTCCACTTATGTTTGCCAACTTTTACTACACCATACTTGTTGACATGGTAGACTCTGCTGCCAAGCTTATATGCTTTGTTTGAACCCAGCTTACCGTATTTGCTCCTTACAAAGTACAGCTTACCGTTTGCCTTCGCGACGCCTTTCTTTGTGGCAACAACGCCATCAGCCCCCTTAGGGATAACATATCTGTCGCTGCCGATCTTGAACTGACCTTCTTTGGTACGAACAACGCCGCCCTTGCCGAAGCGATAGAGATCACCTTTGAGTCTCAGCCATCCGGATTTAGTCCTCAGATAGCCGCTGCTCTTCACATAGTAGCGTTTACTGCTTCCGTCCTTACCTATTACATCGATAAAGCCGGCCTTTTTCATTACAGTACCATCGTTCTGAACAACGACTTTACCCTTTGAAGTTTTGTAGATTTTTGCAGTCTCTACTATCGCGCCTTCTTCTCCTATCAGATAGGTGTATGAGTTCTTGTCAGCTGCACCTACTTCACGGAATCCTACATGGCCTTCGGAGTCGGTTGTGCGAAGGAATCTTTTTTCAGGATAATTTACGGTAACAAGGCCTTCTGTCTTGACAACATTGCCGTTCTCATCAGAATAGAACAGCGCCCCTACGCCATCGATCATTTTTGCCTTAAACAGCCCCTTAACCAGATTACCGTTCTCATCAAAGAACTGTGTCCTGTCGGCATTCCATCCGGTCTGAACAGCAGCTTCTTCTGCAGCAACTGTTTCACCCGTTGTTACAGCTGATGGATCGTCTCCTTCTGCGTATACCGCCGCAGGGATCAGCAGCAGCATCGCGGCTGCAAGCAGGATAGTCAATAATTTTTTCTTCATAAAACGATCAACTCCTTTTCTCCTTCTTCTTTTATTTCCATTGGTACTTTACTATGTGCTTAATGCTTTTATCAGTACTCAGCAACAGAAAACTTTGCCATTTATTATACTACTGATATATAGGCATTTAAAGTTTACAATCATTTTTCCTATTAGCTTGTTTTACCGTCATCTGATACAATTCAACCAGAAAAAGTCATTTGGGAGGCCATTATGAAAAAATCGGCAAAATCTTATACAACTTTTGTGCTGCTGTCTGTGTTGATAGGAATCTTCATTGTTTTTGCAGTATGCTTTCAGCCGGCATTTGCAGCAGATGAGAAATCCGGCAGCGTCCACAGTGATCTCAAATCGGGGACTGTGTATTCAACACTGCTCTATACCACACTCTACAAGGGCGGTGCAGGCAGTTCAAAAACCATACATGTCTGGTATAACACCAAAATGGAGCTTACTGAACCTTATTACTCAGGATGGAATCAGGTGAAGTATAAGGGGAAAAAATATACTATATGGCTTACCGATTCTGAAAAAAAGCTAACTAACACGAACGCTGTAAAAAAATCTTATAACGAATACTGCACTACAAAGCTGCAGAAGGAGATCCTTAAGCGTGCAATGAGTTTTACAAATGTGAATACAGCTTATGCTTTTAAGCAGTCGGATAAACAGGGTGTAAAGCGCAACGGCAAGTATTACTTCGGATGTTCAGGATTTGCATCCTATGTCACAAACAAGGTCATGCAGAAGCATGTATCTTCTTATTACCTTACTTCCGATCTGACCAGGCTGGCACGGCCACAGGTTCTTGCAGCGAAGGGCCGTTATGGAAAGATAAAATCAAGGGTCATTTGTAAAGGAAAACTCAACAATAAGAAACTTAAAAAACTGAAAGTCGGGGATATCTTGCTATTCAAGATGATGGAGGATGATCCGAGAAAGATCGACCATGCAGCGATTTACATCGGCAATAATCAGATCATTCAGTGCACCCGGGCGATCAAAGGATATCACCTTGACAGCGGACTGGATAAGGACGGAGGAGTATGTATCGCACCTCTGTCTGAGACATATAAATCCGGTTTCAGAAAGGCGATCCGGGTCCTTCCTGAGTGTGTGAGATAAAGTCTGTAAATAGCTCCGTATGGCAGCTAACTTACGTCGGTTGACA
>CACXDE010000409.1 GCA_902766305.1 uncultured Ruminococcus sp.
CTGCTGATGAAACAGGGATAAATATAGCTGTTTTTCTTGGCGGCAATTACAGAAATGATCCTGATACCAGATCCTTCACAGTAAACGGAATAAAAACCCTGTTCAGTATGGAATGGGATCAAAATTCGGTATTTTTGTATCTGGACTTTGAGGGACAGAGCGTTTCTTATGACTATATATGTACCTGCCACGATGCAAAGCTTTATTTCCCTGATTCGGGTTTAAATGACAGAATAGAAGATATGATACAGCATATGTACAAATATCTTCCCAGCAGCGGCAGTACAATATATAAAAACAGCGTAAAATCCGCTATTGAAGCATTTACTTCTGATATTAAGAAGTATAAAAACAAAGGAGCGGTATGGGACGGCAGCTACCATAATGATGAAAAAGGCTGCTACAGATATGTGCTTTTCGGTAAAATCATAGATCAGCCATTCAAGCCATTCAAATATTGGTATGTATTTTTGGGTATAGGGCTGTTGGTTGGTATGCTTATCGGTTTGAGCAGCAACAGCAGTATCCGTAAGAAATACAAATTCAGAGAATCTCAGAAAGCCTCTGCATACACATCTAAAAATCTGATAAAATTCAACGAAGTACGAGATCAGTTTCTATCAGAACATACCACCAAGGTATATAATCCGCCCAGCGAAAGCAGCGGTGGCGGCGGCGGTGGTGGCGGCGGCGGCGGCAGCTTCGGCGGCGGCGGCGGTCACAGATAAAAAGTCAGACTATGGAGTTTGTACTGCCCCGGCAGCACAGACTCCATCACTTTTAAAAAAATAGACGGAGTGATATCAATGAAAAATATTGTCCTTATAGGAATGCCCGGATGCGGAAAGAGTACTGTAGGGGTCGTGTTAGCAAAAGCAATGGGCTATCGTTTTCTTGACAGCGATTTGCTTATTCAGGAAAAAGACGGCAGACTGCTGAGCGAAATAATTGACGAGGAAGGGCTTGAAGGCTTTAACCAGATTGAAAACAGAATAAATTCTCAGATAGAAGTAAAGAAAACTGTTATTGCAACAGGCGGAAGCGTCATATACGGTAAACAGGCTATGGAAAATCTGAAAAATATAGGTATCATTGTTTACATTGAACTCCCGTATGAAGAAATAAAAAAAAGGCTTGGAGATCTTCATAACAGGGGCGTTTCTATAAAAGAAGGACAGACCCTTTTTGATCTGTATACTGAAAGAGTTCCCCTATACAAAAAATATTCTGATATTACTATAGATGTTAATGGCAGAAGTATTTCGGAAACTGCACTGTATATAAAGGAACAGGTTAAAAATTTCAGTGGAGGAAGCACCAATGACTGAAATAATTACTTCTAAGGATAATAAGCTTATTAAAAGTATCTGCAAACTAATGTTATCCTCCAAAGCTAGAAAAGAACAGGAATGCTTTGTAGCTGAGGGACTCCGGCTTTGCATGGACGCTGTAATGTCTCAGGCAAAAATACTGTACTTTCTTTATACAAATCAGGCAAGTCAAAAAAATCCTGTAAAGATAAAGGAAATATCTGACGCATCAGAGAAAAGCTTCATTGTATCTGAAGATGTATACGAAAAACTCACTGATACAAAAACTCCTCAGGGTTTTCTCTGCGTTATCAAAATAGATAAAAACAGCTGCACTGATATAACTGAATCAGGAAAAAAATATCTCGGACTCGAAAAAATTCAGGATCCATCCAATATGGGAACAGTTTTAAGAACAGCAGAAGCACTCGGAATTGACGGGGTTATAATGTCATCTGACTGCTGTGATATCTATTCTCCAAAAGTTATCAGAGGAAGTATGGGAGCTGTATTCAGACTTCCGTTTATGATATCTGATGATATAACAAAAACAATCATTGAATGCAGGAAAAAAAATATTTTATGTTATGCGTCCACACCCAAAAATGCTGAAAACATAAAAAATACAGATTTTTCAAAAGGCGGTATAATATTTATAGGAAACGAAGGTAATGGTCTGAGTGAGAAGGTTATCAAAAGCTGTGATAAGAAAATTATGATTTCTATGAAGGGCAGAGCTGAATCGCTTAATGCGTCTGCCGCTGCTGCTATACTTATGTATGAGTTTATGTATCGGGAATAAAGGAGATCAAACATATGGATAAAGACAGTATATACTGGATATGGCTGCAATGCTGTCTTGGTACTGACAGCAAAAGATTAAAAAGTGCAATCGGGATTTTTGGCACACCGGAAAATATTTTTAATTCAGATGAAAGAGATCTCCGGCTCGGCGGGATATTCACTGAAAAAGAAATTCAGAAACTGACAAATAAGGATATGAGTTACCCTGAAAAAGCCGCTGAAAAATGTGATAAGATGGGATACAGCGTCATACACTATAACCATGAAAGCTATCCTGGCAGGCTAAGAAGAATCTCATCACCTCCTATAGTACTTTATGTCAGCGGACAGTTTCCGGAGGATAAGCTGTGTCATATTGGTATTGTGGGTACGAGAAACCCGGATGAATCAGGCAAAAGTCTTTCATACAGCTTCGGATATGATTTAGCCGGCAATAACAATGTTGTAGTCAGCGGCGGCGCTCTTGGAATAGATATCTATGCTCATAAGGGAGCTATCGAATCCGGAGGCAAAACTGTTTGTGTTCTGGGATGCGGTATAGATATGTATGAAAGCAGCGTTGCTAAGTATCTGACCAAATCTATAATAGATCACGGTGCTGTAATCTCAGAATATCCGCCGGGCTATCCTCCCAGAAGCTACACCTTCCCTATCAGAAACAGGATAATATCCGGTATGTCAGACTGTATTCTGACAGTTCAGGCCGGTATTGGAAGTGGTGCTCTTATAACGGTAAAGTATGCGCTTGAACAAAACAGAAAAATATTTTCTGTTCCCGGTTCTATGAATAATATCTTTTCAAGCGGAACAAATTATATGTTAAAATGCGGTTTTTCTGCCGCACTCTGCGCCGGAGATATTATCAAATGGTATTCCTCCGAAAGGAATGAAACCGTTAATCCGGTTCTATCTGAAAAACAGATTGAATTTCTTTCGATGAAAGCATCAGATATAAATAATTATACCAAAAGAGACGCATCTTCTATGCCTGCCTCAGGCTGTTATGAAATTGCCAGCAGTATTTATAACAGCAAAGAAGAAGGTAGTGATGATGAACCTGAACTGACATCAGATTCAAAGATCGTTGTAAATTATGATGAAAAAACAAAATATGATAATTTTACTGATGAAGAGAAAGAGCAGATATTGAAAAATACTGACACTTCAAATGTGTATACACTTGAACCGGACGACCTGGACAGGCTTTTTAATGTAATGTCTGAAAAAGTAATTCGTCGTAAACTCACCGTATCAGAAGCAGATACAGATATTAAAAAAGAGATGAAAACAAAAAATGCCCAAAATGCACCAAAATATGATGTTAAAATAAGCAATAATGTAAAAAAGGACGAAAATAAAAAAGAAATTATCACTGAACAGTTGACAGAAGACACTCTTACGGTGTATCATACAATTTCGGATACACCTGTGTTTATTGATTCTATTGCACAGGCAACGGGATTATCCGCAGGTATTATATTATCATCACTTACTGAACTTGAATTGTTCGGCCTGATAGAAACATTACCGGGCAAAAAATATGTGAGAAAATGATTATTCGGAGGAAACATAATGTCAAAGCTTGTGATCGTGGAGTCGCCTGCAAAGGCTAAAACGATAAAAAAATATCTTGGTTCAGATTTTGAAGTCGTGGCTTCTATGGGACATATCAGAGATCTGAATCCTAAAAGACTGAGTGTAGATATAAAGAAAAAATTTACACCTAAGTATGATCTTATAAAGGGAAAAGAAAAGCTTGCTGATGATCTTAAAAAGCTTGCCGGCAAAAGTGATTTCGTATATCTTGCAACTGACCCTGATCGTGAAGGCGAAGCTATATCCTGGCATTTAGCCTATTTATTGGGACTTGATCTCAATGATACCAACAGAGTTACATTTAATGAAATAACCAAGACTGGTGTCAAGAACGGAATGAATGCCCCAAGACAAATAGATATTGATCTTGTCAATGCACAGCAGGCGAGAAGAATACTTGACAGACTTGTGGGATATAAGCTCAGTCCTTTCCTTTCTCAGAAAATACACAAGGGTCTTTCCGCCGGCAGAGTACAGACCGTTGCAGTAAAGATTATTGTTGACAGGGAAAGAAAGATACGTGAGTTTAAACCTGAAGAATACTGGACAATTGATGCAAAATTTATTCCTAAGGGAAGCAGAAAGACCTTCCCTGCTTCGTTCTACGGCAGCAGAGAGGAAAAAATAAAAA
>CACXDE010000410.1 GCA_902766305.1 uncultured Ruminococcus sp.
GAACCGGATTATGACAAGCTTATGAACTGGAGACTGGGTATACTTAAGGAGCACGGTCTCGGTCTTAAGGAAATACAGGATACGATAGAGAAAATTGATCCCATCCCCGGCGCAAAGGAGTTTCTTGATGAACTGCGCTCGATAACTCAGGTAATTATTATCAGCGATACTTTTACTCAGTTTGCAGCGCCTCTTATGAAAAAGCTGGGCTGGCCGACAATATTCTGCAATTCTCTTGAGGTTGCCGAAAACGGTGAAATAACAGGCTTTAAAATGCGCATAGAAAATTCCAAGTATTCCACGGTGAAGGCATTGCAGTCGATAGGCTACAATACTATCGCAAGCGGCGACAGCTACAACGACCTTGGCATGATAAAGGCAAGCAAGGCTGGCTTCCTCTTCAAAAGTACGGAGCAGATAAAGGCAGATAACCCGCAGTTCCCGGCATATGAAACGTATGATGAACTGCTTGCAGCAATAAAAGGCGTACTTGACTGATAATTTTCCTGACCATCACCCTCGGCTTTATGCCTTATGAAGGTGATGGTTTTGTATTATATACGATACAAGTTGTAATTAATGGATATTCACAGCTTAAATTTTTGATATTATCATACAGATATTATGATACAGTCATTACGGTTTTTTACGGAATATGACATAATGTTGTTAATTTTGTTAATTCTATTGAAATCCGTACAGTTTGTGATATAATAGTGTCAGCCGTCGGAAATGATTTTTCGCCGGAAATAATATAACGGAGGTCAAAAATGAAAAGATATTTGAACAAGATTAGAATGGCTGCTTTTGTTGCTGCGCTGACAGCAGCTGCCATCCTTCCGTCTGCCGCTGTTAGTGCAGCACAGGATACTGAGCCGTTTTCGGATCAGACGTTCTCAGCTGTAACTGAAACGACTATAGATGACGCAGTTCCTGCTGCCGAAAATACTGTCAAGCCTTCAGCAAGCCGCACCTCGTCCGATACATCGACTTCCGCCGGTGGAGAGCTTCAGCATTACTTCTTCGATAATGCTCTTGTCAACACAGGTCTCGATACAGGATACAAAGAGAAAAACAGCATTACAAGAGAAGACCCCCACTTCGGATGGACCCTTGGAAAGTTTAACGTAACAGGATATACAAGAATCACAAATGAGGATACGGACAACCCTGTATTTCTTAAGACTGTCGGAGATAAGGTAACGCTGTGGTTCAAGCTGGATCAGGATATCAACAAGCTGAACGGCGATGAGAATCTTAAGATTGCGAGCGATTCAAACGGTTCTGACGAATACTTCGGCATAAAGGAAACAAACTTTAAAAAGGGTACTCTTATCGTCAGACATTCCGATTATCAGAACAAGAATCAGACACCAGTGCTTTATAAGGACTACCTTAACTCAAAGGTGAATAAGGGACAGGATACTACCGTAGAGCTTTTTGAAGAGGGTGATTATGAGGTTGCTCTTGACTACGAGGTAGAGAGACATTCAAAATTCCTGCTCATACCTAAGACGGAGTATTTTAATTACCGCATGTTCTTTAAGTTCTCAGTACGCAACGGAAACTGCATGGTATATCCCTTTGATGTAAAGACAAATGAGGAGCTTTCAAACTCTTCTGTCACAGAAAACGGATTCCGTCTTGATCTTGCAAAGTCAAGGTATCTTGATATTGATATCAAGAAGGAGATACTGAAAGAGGGTGCAGACGGTCTTACAGAGGATGTACGCTTCAATTCTCCGGCAAAGGACGGAGCAAAATACACCTCAGAGGGTATCTATACGATCACCGTATCGAACCGCTATACGGATCAGCAGACGGAAAAGAAGATATATGTCGGCACAAATAATCTGCTCAAAGCACATATTACAACAGGTCTTTCTGTTTCGGAAATAAAGAAAAGAGTTGAGGCAGGTGCTGAAATAAACGATGACGGTACTATCGTTACTGTTATCAAAAAGTCAGAGGTTGTTCCCGAAAAAATAACCGTTGACGAAAAGGCTGTCGCTGCAAAAAGCGTTCCTCAGACAGTGTCCCTCAGCAAGACACCCGATGTCGTTAAGGAAAGCAGCAACAGCAGCAGCGATCATACACTTCTCTTTGTCATAGCCGCCGCGGCAGCCGGCGTGATAATCATGGGAACTGTTGTCGGTGTAATGTATCTCAAAAGCAGAAAAGAAAACAAATAAGCAGCGTTGACTGCTTTTACTGGGGGAAACCCTTTGTTTAAAAACAAAGGGTTATCCCCCAGACCCCTTTCCTAAAAAAACTGATTTTTGGTTATAATAGCTAAAATTATCGCTTTGATTAGTATAAAATGCACCAGGTAAAAAATACCTGAAAAAATAATGCGGATATATCAAAAAAAATATAAAATAACCTTTGCAAAATACAATTAAAAATGATAGAATAGAGAATGAGTAAAAGTGTGGCTGTGCCATACTTTATATAATAATTTTTTAGGATTTGGAGTGTGATCATTATGAATAATGTGACACATAGAGGACGTTCCTTCTCCGCAAAGAAAATAGCAAGTCTTGCGCTCTGTGCTGCAATGACTGCTTCTGCTTTCGCCGCTGTGGGAGCTGTTTCTGCAAATGGTGTATCACCGGCTGATTATGGTCTTGCAGAAAATATAGAGGACGGTACGATCCTTCATTGTTTCGATTGGAAACTCAGCGATATCAAGGCTGAACTGCCTAATATCGCTAAGGCAGGCTTTACAAGCGTTCAGACCTCACCTCTCCAGGGCAGCCCGAATCAGGGTGTGTGGTACTGGCTCTATCAGCCGCTCGGATTTGAGATCAAGGATACCGGTCTTGGCGGAGAACAGGAGCTTAAGGAGCTTTGTCAGGAAGCAGATAAGTATGGCATAAAGGTTATTGTTGACGTTGTTGCAAACCACTTGGCAGGCAATAACAGAGATCAGCTTCAGAAGCCTTTTGATGATAACGCTTACTGGCATATGACAGGAAAAGACGTAAGTGATTCAAGCAGAATTGCTGTTACTACATATGATCTTGGAAAATACGGCGACCTCAAATCAGAGGACAGCACTGTTATCAACGCTGCTAAGACATATGTTGAAACTCTTCAGGCTGACGGTGTTGACGGTATCCGCTGGGATGCTGCAAAGCATATCGCACTTCCGAGTGAGGGCTGCGATTTCTGGAATACTGTAACAAACAATTCTCTTTTCCATTACGGCGAGATACTTGGCTCACCGGGCGGAGCAAGTGAAGAAAGAGAAGCTCTTATGAAAGAGTATATTGATTATATGAACGTAACAGACAGCAGTTACGGCGACAATATGCTTTCTTCCTTCAAGAACGGCAAAGCGCCGGCAAATGACGGCAACTGGACCAAGAAGGACGGCATAACGGGAAAGAACCTCGTATACTGGGGTGAAAGCCATGACACCTATGCAAACAAGATTAATTCCGGATCAAACGGCGTTGATCAGAATTATGTTGACAGAGCTTATGCTGTAGGCGCTGCAAGAAATTCAGTTTCACTGTATCTTTCACGTCCGCTCAATTCTGTTCCGGATCAGATGATGTATGCAAAGAAGGGCAGTATGCACTTCACTTCTGCGGAAGTAGCTGCTGTAAACCACTTCCATAATGCTGCTGGTGATTCTGCTGATGCTTATGAAGTTACAGATAATGTTTCTGTTGTTACCCGTGACGGTGTAGGCGCTGTTATCGTACTGGGCGAAGGCGGCAATAAAGACGTAACCGTAAAGAATGTTGACAGCTATGTACCTGCCGGAACATATAAGGACGAGGTAACAGGTAATGAGTTTACGGTTACAGATACAGAGATCAAGGGTAAGGTAGGCAGCACAGGTATTGCTGTTGTTTACAATTCAGATTTCGCTGAAAGAGTCGAGGCTTCCGTAGAGACAGGCACAAGCTTTGAGGGTTCACTTGATGTAACACTCAGAGCCATAGGCGTAACAGATGCTTCATATCAGCTCAGCTATGAAGACGGCGTTCACAGCTTTACAGACGGTCAGACAATCAAGGTCGGCGAAAAAGCTGAAGGCGGCAAGGACATAATTCTCACACTTAAGGGTAAGAATGCTTCCGGTGATGAAGTAACTGCTGAATACGTTTATACAAAGAAAGAAATAAAGGATGTTCCGAAGCTTACAAAGGGCGGAGTTATCTTTGATAATTCTATCGAAAACTGGAGCAAGGTAAACGTATATGTTTATGACGAGCGTACAACTGTCGGAACAACTGTAACAAACGGCGAATGGCCCGGTGTTGCTATGACAGATGCGGGCGATGGTCTTTATACTTATGAGTTCCCGGATAAGTTTGCTGACTGCAAGAATATAATGATAATCTTCAACAACGGTTCAGGCAACCAGCTCCCGGCAAAGGACGGTTTCCTCTGCGGTTATGACGAGGTAGGTCTGTATACAGGAGAGTCAAAGCTGAAGGTAGTTCAGACTATCGGCAAGGAAGAGTCTTCAAAGCAGGAAGAGGAATCAAGCAAACAGTCGAGCGAAGAGTCAAGCAAGCAGTCAAGCGAGGAGTCATCCAAGCAGTCATCACAGGAATCTTCCAAACCGGCTTCAACTGCACCTTCAACAAGTTCAACTTCATCCACGGCTTCAACTGCTAATACAACGACAACAACAACTACTACCGCAACTACAACGACTAACACAACAGCAAGTCCGGTTGTTGCTACAGGCGACAGCGGATCTGAATTTGCTGTAACAGCGTTTGCAGTACTTGCAGCTCTTTCATGTGCAGCAGCTTTTGCAGCATACAGAAAGAAAGAGAACTGATATTTTGCAATAAAAGAATAATATGAAGTCAAGAAAGGCTGTACAGTCATAACAACTGTGCAGCCTTTTTCTCGTATTAATTTTTTTAAGCCCCTATATGCCGCCCCACGCAGTTATTCTGAGTGCAGAAGTTGTCAGCTTTCAGTTATCATTTGACAGTTTAAAGCAATCTAAAAAAAATAATTTCAAAAAATTGCTGGTCAAGCCGGCGAGCCGCCGCACCCTTAATGTGAGACTTTTTTCTTTTAGCAAAGTTTTTGACAACGCTGACAAATATAATTTTACAATAAGTGGGTCAAGGAGCTCAGCCCCTTGCAAGATCCGCGCCGGAGGCATTGAAAACAGAACTTTCTGTTCTTTTTTATCCAAGCATTTCGGGGAATGCAGCCATCATTTTTGCTGCAATAACCTTGCTGCCTATGGCTGTGGGGTGAATATTATCTCCTGACATAAGTCCTTCATACCAGCTGCCGTTTTCATCAACACCCAGGGCATCTTCAATATCAATATATTCCAGTCCGCTGTTTCTGATAATATCGTTTTTGTAACGATGATTTTGTGTCGGTGTCGTGGGAATGGTACATACCACAAGCCTGATCCTGTATTCATCACATAAGCTGCATAATATATCGAAAGTGTTTTTCCAGTTGGTGTTTACTGAATTATTAGTATCGGAA
>CACXDE010000411.1 GCA_902766305.1 uncultured Ruminococcus sp.
TATAGTCACTGTCCTTTATGATAAGTCCGAACGCTGCAAGCAGTGTGATAACAGGCATATTCTTGCCCTCATCCTTGTCAAGATCCTCCGGCTTTATAACATGCGTCATAACACTGTCAACACCCTCAGGCGTTTTGTAGTGTATCTCTATGAAGGCAAATTCATCCTTATTGTCCTGACTTTCAGTGCTGACATAGCGTGAAGAGCTTACCTTTTCAGCCTTGCCCTTTCTGAACTCGATAAGAGCAACTACATTATGTCCGGAACCGATACCGTCAACAGCCTTTTCTGTATCATTGAATTCCTGCTTTGTAAGCACTCTCGCATCATAGCCGATAAGACGGTATTTGCTTGCATAATATGGATTAAGCTCTACAGATATCTTTACATCCTTCGCTACAGTCACAAGATTTGATACAAGCTTTTCCCAGAGGTTATCCATGATATCAGCCGGATTGCCGACAAAGGTATAGTTGCCATTGCCGTTTCTTGCAAGCGCCTCCATTTTATTATCCTTGAAATTATGCCTGCCGTAGCCGACAATTGAAAGATAGATACCGGTTTCTCTCTTTTTGTAGATAAATTCAGAAAGACCGCCCTCGCTTGTTATGCCGAAATTGAAGTCTCCGTCAGTGAAAACAAATACCCTGTTATTTCCGTCCTTATCATAATTATCTGCAAGATATTTGTAAGCATCCTCCATACCCTTGCTGCCTCTTGTGCAGCCGCCTATACCGTCTATTGCAAGTATAGCCTTTACGCAGTCCCCCAGATCTCCGCATTTCATTTTCTTTGTTACAGTTACTGTTTCATCCGAATAAGCTATAACGGACATATAATCGCCCTTTTTGAGCTTGCTCATAATTGCTGCAAGTGACATCTGAACAAGCAGCCATTCGTCCTCCATGCTGCCGGAAACGTCAACAAGGAAAGCAAGGTTCTGATTTATTTTTTTCGATGCCTTCTGTCCCGTAAGACCGATCATAAGCAGATCGTCATCCTTATTCCAGGGACATTTGCCATGCTCGACCTTTACAGAAAACAGCGAGTCATCCTTCGGCGCTTTCATTTTATATGGATAGGAATTTATTATTTCCTCAATGCGCACAAAATCGCTGTCTATGCGTTCATTGCGGGTAACTTTATCTCTGATGTAAGACCAAGAGGCTGTGTTTACATTTGCAGAGAAAAATATCTGAGGTCTGTCGAGAGTGCTTTCTTCTTCTATCTCTCTTGCATTATGTGTTTCAGCTGTATTGAACTGAACTTCTTCAGCCGGTTCTGCCATAGGCATTGGCGGCAGTACACCGGTAATACCCCTCTCTGCCGGTACCATAGAAGGCGCCATACACATCTTAGCAGACATCATCATTGGTGCACTGACAGGGGCTGGCATTGCGCCTTCATCGCAAACCTCTTCGCAGCTCATCATAGCCCTTGCCGACGAGTTTACAGAGCCTTTAGCTCTGGCATTAGGCATTCCAAAGCCTTTAAAAAAGCTGCGTTCTTCAACAGCATCTCTGCGTCTGTAAAAATTCCAGTCATCTCTGTATGGGGCATCATCCTCAACCCTGATCTCTGCGCCGAAGCAGCTTGAACAAAGCTTACCAGCCTGTTTTTCGCTGTAGCCAAGCTCAATATAAAAATTGCGCATTTCCTCGAACTGTTCCTTGTTCATAGTGATGTAATACTTAACTTTTGACATATAGAAACCTCCTTAGATAAATAAAATAATGAAATAAAACTTCCCGCATGAAAACCCATACTTTATCAAGCTTTAAAACAGTTTTAATATTGTATTTTCCGCTCGCCTGCGGCGGGCGGAAAATACAACCCACTGATAAACAACCGAAAAAATAAACGCAAATTATTCAAGCGGAAAGTTTGAGTAATGAATAAAAATCTGCACTCAAAGGCACGATTATCCAATTTTTATAATTATAATATACATTTATATTTTTTTCAATACAAAATGTGCAATTTACCGCCAGCGTGACGCTGAACCCTGAATAGTTTCTGGTAACGTTTTTACATCATGGAAGCATAAACGTTTCCGGAAATAAATTGACAGCGGAGGCAGCAGCGTGACGCTGCGCCCTGAATAGTTTCCGAAAACGTTTATACTACCGTTAGTGCAAAAGCTTTCCGGAAGTAAATTGACAGCGGAGGCACTCCGCCCAGCGTGACGCTGGACCCTGAATAATTTATGGAAACGTTTTTACATCAAGCAGCATAAACGTTTCCGGAAATAAATTGACAGCGGCGGCAGCAGCGTGACGCTGCGCCCTGAATAGTTTCCGTCAGAGATCTATGTATTTCAAAAGGCTGCCATACCCCAAAAGTATGACAGCCCCTTTGTCTTGTATATAGTTTTTCAGGAAATTATCAGTTTGTGAGGAAAACAGTCCATGTTCCGCCCCATACAGTCTTGCTGCTTGTAGGCTCACCAGCGTAAATATATCCTACACCTATCTTCTTGACTCTTTCATCAACAATATTGCTTCTGAAATCATTGTAGGCTCTGCCTATAAGGTTGTCCGGATCATCATAGCCATTGTAGGCCATAACACTTCCTGTTGTGTAATCCTTGCCGTAAATAACATTGTTAGCCTTAAGGAAAAGATCAATGCTGCCGTACTTCGGTGAATCACCAGTAAGCTTGTCATAATCTATCATTTCCTGACATTTTGCTCTTGCAGCATTTGTAAGCTTTCCTGTACATACAAGAGGATCAACACCTGCTGCTACACGCTTGTCATTGATAAGCTCAACAAGTCTGAGCTCCTTAGCCTTTGTTGTGCCTGTTTCTCCGCCGGAAACTACTACCTTGCAGTAAGCCTTTTTGCCGTTGTGCGTTGTAACTGAAACATAGGTAACACCTGGTCTGAGAGCCTTGAATTCACCTGTCCAGTTTGTCTTTGTCATTTTTATTATGCTGGAATCATAGGTCTTATATGTTCTCTTTGATGAAGCCGCACCGTCATTCAGATAAGAAGATACTGAACCAGTCTGACCAACCTTAAGAGTAATGGTCTTCTTGTTAAGGCTGACCTTTGTAGGAGCAGGCTTTACTGTTATCTTGCAGCTTGATTCCTTGCCGTTATGGGTTTTTACTGTTACCCATGCAGTGCCCGGAGCAACTGCTTCAAACTTGCCTTCCCAGTTTGTTTTTGTCATCTTTATTATGCTGCTGTTGCTTGTGCGGTATGTACGCTTTGTTGAACATGTTCCGCTGTCAATATTTGAACCGAGTGTACCAGTTTCGCCTACACCGAGAGTCATGCTGCTCTTTGTTATGGTTACCTTATTAGGAGCAGGCTTTACTGTAACTCTGCATCTTGCGGTCTTTCCGTTATAGGTCTTTACATTGATGTATGTAACGCCTACCTTCTTTGCCTTGAATTTGCAGTTCCA
>CACXDE010000412.1 GCA_902766305.1 uncultured Ruminococcus sp.
CGCTGTCATACTTTCCCTCGCTGTCATCCTGAGCGCAGCGAAGGATCTTTATTAACAGTCGTCAGTCGGAAGTTGAAAGTTAACAGCAGTTAAACATATAACTTATAACTTATAACTGACAACTGAAAGCTTTCTGTAATTTCAACGATTATTTGCAATTATTTCTTTTATATTTGTCAGTTGTGTGTTATAATATAGTGGTAAATATATAAATTTTGATCGGAGCTGATAAAATGTCGGATTTCATACGGAAAAGTATTTGTGATGGTGTTGCGTTCAGCAGTATAACGGACGACCGTTTCAAGATCGGAAGACTGGGCGCAACTCTTATCACTCCTCTTGACAAAAAAACAGCGGCTGCAAATGCGCTGCTTTCCTTTGTCCTTACAAGATCATGCAAAAAATATCCTGATTTCACAGCGCTAAGCAGAAAACTCAACAGCCTCTACGGTGCGTCTCTTTATCCTTCAATAAGACAGATAGGCGATTATCAGGCAGTTACCGTATCTGCAAACGGCATAGATGATAAATATGTACCCGGTGATGAATCAATCTCTTCACAGATAGCGGAGCTTCTCTGTTCAATTATATTTGAACCTAACGCTGAAAACGGTCTTTTCTCAGATGAGGATATCGAACAGGAAAGACGTCAGCTTCTTGAGGGAATTGACGCTGAATACAATGACAAGCGCACATATGCTATAAAAAAGTGTATTGAAATAATGTGTGAAAATGAAGCCTATTCAATAGGACGTGTCGGAAGCCGTGAGGATGTAGAAGGCATCAGAAACGAAGATGTCTATAATGCGTGGAAGCATATACTGAAAAATGCAAGGGTGGAGCTTACAATGCTGGGCAGCAGCGACCCTGCAAAGGCTGCCGCCGGCTTTGAAAAGTATTTTGCAAGCTCACCAAGAACAATAAAGAAGATACCTGTTGAAACAGTTGTTCCAAAAGAAGTAAAAAGAGCAGAGGAAACAGAGGAGCTTTCACAGTCAAAGCTTGTTATGGGACTGAGGACAGCATATTTCAGCGATGACGAGGACTGTCTTGCCAATTCACTGATGAGTATAATACTCGGCGGAACTACTACATCCAAGCTTTTCCAGAACGTGCGTGAAAAGGAAAGCCTTTGTTATTACTGCGCTGCAAGAGTTGACAACAGCAAGGGTATCATGCTTATTGACAGCGGTGTTGAAGCTGAAAATATAGAAAAAACCGAAAAGAGCATACTCCGTCAGCTTGATCTTCTCCGTCAGGGTGATATCACCGATGAAGAAATGCAGGCTGCTAAGTTAGCTGTAAAAAATTCGCTGATGGCTTCTCTTGACAGTCTTGCGGCTATGCAGGGATTCTATATCGGCGGTCTGCTTAAAGACAGACAGCTCTCACCATTGCAGGCGGCTTTGGCTGTTGACGGCATAACAAAAGAGCGTGTGACGGAGCTTGCAAACAAGGTGACTCTCGATACAGTATTCACTCTCAGGGGAGAAAAATAAAGGAAAGAGGTGTACTGCCGCTATATGCGGCTTTTTGATATGGATTATATTAAGGTAGAGAATAAGCGTCTTGATGAACATTACTTTCGTATTGAACATCCGTCAGGACTGACTGTTATAGTGTACCCCAAAAAGGGATTCAATTCCGTTTATGCAAGCATGGGTACAAAATTCGGTTCGATATATTCAAGGTTCATGTTCAACGGAAAAGAAGTCACTGTTCCGGACGGTACAGCCCATTATCTTGAGCATAAGCTCTTTGAAAGCGAGGACGGAGACGCATTCCAGAAATATGCGAAAACAGGTGCGTCCGCCAATGCCTTCACATCTTTTGATATGACTTGCTATTTGTTTTCCTGTACGGACAAGTTTTCTGAATCGCTGAAAATACTGCTTGAGCTTATGCAGACCCCTTATTTTACTAAGGAAACAGTGGCAAAGGAGCAGGGGATAATCGGTCAGGAGATAAAAATGTATGATGACAGCCCGGACTGGAGAGTTATGATGAACCTTTTGCAGGGTATGTATCATAAGCACCCGATAAATATTGATATCGCCGGAAGTGTTGAAACTATTGCAAACATTACTCCTGAGATACTTTATGAATGCTACAACAGCTATTATAACCTCCACAATATGGTGCTTACAGTTGTAGGCGGAGCGGATATGGATGAGGTCATAAAAATAGTTGATGAAAATATCAAGTCCGGCAAACCCGTGGATACAAAGATAATACTCCCTGATGAACCATACAGCGTAGTAAAAAGCTATACAGAACAGATAATGTCTGTTGCTGTTCCTATGTTCGAGCTTGGATTCAAGGAAAAATGCGGCACTGATTACGCAGCAAATAAGGAACAGATATGTACAAATATTCTTATGAACGCATTTGCCGGTGAAAGCTCAAAGCTGTACCGCAGACTTATGGATGAAAAGCTTATAAATGCCGGATTCGGATATGAATACTTCGAGGGTCTGGGCTACAGATCATTGATTTTCTCCGGTGAATCAAGAGATCCTCAGACAGCCGCCGGTATCATAAACGAAGCAGTAAGAGAGCTTCATAAAAACGGAATAAGCAGAGAGGATTTTGAAATTGCCAAAAGAGCTGTTTACGGCAGGATGACAGCTATGTTTGACAGCAAACAGGCAATTGCATCAGAACTTATAAGCGGAGAATTTACCGGACGTGAAATATACGAAGCTTTTGACGCAGCTGCTGAAATGACGCTCAGCGATGTGAACGAGAGACTTGAAAGCCAGCTTGACGCTGATAATTGCTGTCTTTCAGTCGTAAAGGGAGAAGAATAATGGAAAGCGGAGTATATCATGTCAGTTTTCCCGGACTTGGAATAAATGATCTGGAAGTACACAGAGCGGCTGTTACGGTAGGCGGTTTCAGTATTTACTGGTACGGAATACTTATTGCTATAGGTTTCCTGCTTGCTTTCTTCTATGCAATGAAAAGCCTGAAAAGATACGGGATAAAGCCCGAACCATTTTTTGACTGCGTTCTTGCCGGACTTATATGCGGAATTATCGGAGCAAGGCTTTACTATGTTGTGTTCAAATGGGATGAATACAAGGACGATATAACACAGATATTCAATATACACAACGGCGGTCTTGCAATTTACGGCGGTATAATAGGCGGTCTTGGTGCCGCCTGTATTGCTGCAAAAATAGTGAAGATCAATATTCCGGCAATGCTTGATATAGGCGGAACGGGTTTCCTTATCGGACAGGGGCTTGGACGCTGGGGAAATTTCATAAATCAGGAGGCTTTCGGAGTTCCTACTGATCTGCCGTGGAGAATGGTCAGCGAAAACACCGGAGGTGTCGGCGTACATCCCTGCTTTTTCTATGAATCAGTATGGTGCATAGCAGGCTTTTTCCTACTGCTGTTTCTCAGCCACAAATGGAGAAGGTTTGACGGTCAGATGTTCCTGCTTTACCTCATATGGTACGGTATGGAAAGAATGATAGTGGAAGGTCTGAGGACGGACAGTCTTATGACGCCCATTTTAGGACTGAGGGTGTCGCAGATACTGTCTATAGTACTTGTAGCTGTATCAGCTGTATTCCTTATCATAGGACTTAAAAAATCAAAGAATAAAATATCGGAAGAATCAGAAGCTGAGATAAAAGACAGCGAAGTATCCAACGATAAAAAGGATGATAAAGTCACGGAGGAGTAGTCATGAAAAATAATTCTGATGAACATGATGAATTAAAATCTGAATCTGAAAATGATGTTGATATAATGAAGTTAGTGGACAGCTTTGCTGATGATACGGAAGTTGTATTCAATACAGGCTCAAAAAAGAGTACCGGAAGGCGTACATCAAAAGCTTCTGAAAAAAAGAAGAATACTGATAAACCGGCATCAAAAAAACCTGAACCAAAGAAAAAATCAGATAAGCCAGCAGTCAAAAAGCCGGAAACAAAAAAGAAGCCGGATAAACCGATGATAAAAATACCTGAAATAAAGAAAAATCAAGAAAAGCCGGTCATTAAAAAAACTGAGCCTGCTAAATCAGAGGACAAAACGGCTGATAAAAAATCCGAAGAAAAAAACAGTTCAGACAAGCCGATAGTTAAAAATCCGGAAATAAAGAAAAGTACGGATAAATCAGTCATAAAAAAACCTGAAGCCAGTTCAGAAGCTGAAAAAATTCCAGATAAACCAAGCGTCAAAAAGACTGAAAAAGAAAACGTTCCGGATAAATCAGCTGATAAAAAATCTGAACCTGAAAAGGATACAGATAAACCTGATGTAAAAGCACAGGCGGCGGAAAAGATATCCGAAATAAAGGAAATCATCAAGTCTAAGCTAAGTGATGAATCTGAAAGTGCTGATACAAGGGTACTTGATGAAAAAACACAGCGGATACTTAAAAAATATCAGCAGAAATATCCCGGCGCAAAGGTTGCAGAATTTAAGGATGGTGTAGACTACGTACTGATACCTGCAATAGCCGGAGTTATTCTTATGATAATCGGAATAGTTATATTTATTATATCAGGAACAGGTGCGGCCGACGAAAGGGATTTCTTTGAAAAAGCACAGATAATAAATGGTACTGTAGCGAAGGTAAATACTCCGGACAGCGGCAAAACATTTAAGGTTGATTACAGCTACAGATATGACGATAAGTCATATAAGTCAAGCGAAAACATTTCTTCCGCTATGGCTGAGATATTGTCGCTGACTGGAAAAGCAGAGGACAAGGGCAAGTATATCCCGATATACATAGATCCCGAAGATCCGGGACATTCAGCACTTGAATACAGCCCGGGCAGTCCGCTGTATATTATACTTATCGTTTCTGTAATCGGACTTGCGGTAGTGGTTTTGTGTGCCGTCAGAGTCGTGCAGTGCAAAAAAGGCATGATGATTTTATACAAGAACGATGATGGCAAAAAAATAGTTAAAATAAAGTAAGGAGTGTTATGCTATGGCTAAAATAATAAGCGGTAAGGAAGTATCCGCATCTGTAAGAGCACAGGTAAAAAAAGAATGTGAACAGCTGAAAGAAAAAGGGATTGTTCCCGGTCTTGCGGTTATCATCGTAGGAGATGATCCGGCTTCAAGGGTATATGTCAACAATAAGAAAAAAGCCTGCGCTGATGTAGGCTTTGTATCGGAGGAATATGCTCTTCCGGCTGAAACAACTCAGAAGGAGCTTATGACGCTTATCGACAAGCTCAACAATAAAAAAGAAATAAACGGCATTCTCTGCCAGCTTCCTCTTCCGAAGCATCTTGACGAAAAGGAAGTTATAAACGCAATTTCACCTCTCAAAGATGTAGACGCTTTCCACCCCTCAAACGTAGGAAAGATAATGATAGGCGATTATCATTTTCTTCCCTGTACTCCCGCCGGTGTTATGGAAATGATACATACGGAGGGAATTGACGTTACAGGGAAGAATTGTGTCGTTATCGGCAGAAGCAATATCGTAGGCAAGCCAATGGCAATGCTGCTTCTGCATGAAAACGGGACTGTTACTATCTGTCACAGCAAGACAAAAAACCTGAAAGAGATATGTTCACAGGCAGATATCCTTGTTGCGGCAGTGGGCAGACCAAGGTTTGTAATAGGTGATATTGTAAAGGATGGTGCTGTTGTTCTTGATGTCGGCATAAACCGTGATGAAAACGGAAAGCTCTGCGGCGATGTTGATTTTGAATCCGTAGAGCCAAAGGCTTCATACATTACCCCCGTTCCCGGCGGTGTAGGACCTATGACGATCGCTATGCTGATGAAAAACACCCTCATGGCTGCGAAAATCCAGAATGACGCTTAACTAAATGTGGAATTTGGAAAGTGGAAAGTGGAATTAATATAAGCTCAAATCAGTTATCAGTCGTCAGTTGTAAGTTGTAGGTTAATAGTTAAGCAAAGAGAACCCCTCCGCCTCGCTGTGCTCGGCACCTCCCCTAAAGGGGAGGCTTGGGTTCTTGAATGAGGGTTACTCAGATGTAAAATTGAAAAATCAGCTTTGCTTCAGACTTATAACTGAAGACTTACAACTGAAAACTTATGTAATTAAAGAAGGGTTGTAAATGAAGATACCATTTTCTCCTCCTGATATTTCAGAGGAAGAAATAAACGAAGTTGCAGCTGCTCTAAGAAGCGGCTGGATAACAACAGGACCGAGAACAAAAAAATTTGAGAATCTTATTACTCAGTATTGCATGAGTGAAAAGACGGTGTGTCTTTCATCGTGCACGGCCGCGCTTGAACTCACATTAAGAGTGCTTGGCATTGGCAGAGGGGATGAGGTAATAGTTCCGGCGTATACCTATACTGCTTCTGCTGCCGTTATATGTCATGTGGGCGCAAAGCCTGTAATGATAGACTGCGCACCAAATTCTGTACAGATGGATTATGATAAGCTGCCGGAGCTTATATCACCGCAGACAAAGGCGATTATCCCTGTAGACGTAGGCGGCGTACCATGCGATTATGACAGGATATATGACGTTGTAAAAGCGAAAAAAAATCTCTTTATTCCAAGAAACCGCTATCAGGCGGCTTTCGGACGGGTTATAGTAATTGCTGACGGCGCACATTCCTTCGGCGCAAGAAGATATCAGCTTATGACAGGAAATTTAGCGGACTTTACGGCATTTTCATTCCATGCTGTAAAGAACCTTACGACTGCCGAGGGCGGCGCAGTAACATGGAAGCGCATAATGGGAATCGACAGCAATGAACTGTATAAGGAATATCAGCTTCTTTCTCTTCACGGTCAGAGTAAGGACGCACTTGCAAAAACCAAGGTAGGCGCATGGGAATATGATATTATTGCGCCCTACTATAAGTGCAATATGACAGACATAACGGCTGCGATAGGAATAGCCCAGATGCAGCGTTACCCTATGCTGCTGAAACGCCGCAGAAGGATCATAGAATTTTATGACAGGGAATTGCAGGGCTTCAAGTTGTCAATGCTCCAGCATTATTCCGACAAGGAAAAATTCACATCGAGCGGACACCTTTATCTTGTCAAGCTTACAGACCGTGACGAAAAATACAGGAATAAGGTCATAGAGAGAATGGCTAATATGGGTGTTGCGACAAATGTGCATTATAAGCCGCTGCCAATGATGACGGCCTATAAGAATATGGGCTTTGATATAAATGATTTCCCGAACGCATATAAGATGTACGAGAATGAGATAACTCTTCCCCTTTATTCAAAGCTAACAAACGATGAAGTGTATTATATTATGGACTGCTTTAAAAAATCCATAAGCTGACTTATTTCATAATTAGTTTTTTTAGGAAAGGGGTCTGGGGGATAACCCTTTGTTTTTAAACAAAGGGGTTTCCCCAGCAAAACAGCCC
>CACXDE010000413.1 GCA_902766305.1 uncultured Ruminococcus sp.
CAATCGAGCTTGGCGGTCAGGATGCGAAAATAATATTTTTCCGTGATGATGATAACGGCGAACCTGTTGTATATGATATGCGTATGAACGGCAGCTGCGCCGGCGGTACAGGAGCATTTATTGATGAGGTCGCCGCTGTTTTAGGCGTAGAGGATCATGAAATGAACGCTCTTGCAAGCAAAGGCACAAGTGTTTATGATATATCAGGACGCTGCGGAGTTTTTGCCAAAACAGATATTCAGGCTCTGCTTAATCAGGGTGTAAAAAAATCCGACATTGCTCTGTCAAGCTATCATGCAATTGCAAAGCAGACTATAGGAGGACTTTCTCAGGGACTTGAAATAAAGGCTCCTGTTGCGTTCGAGGGCGGTCCTCTTACCTTCCATCCGAGACTTGGCGAGGTATTTGCTGAAAGACTCAAATTAAAAGATGAGGATATACTTATTCCGGAAAATCCAGAAATAATGGTAGCATATGGTGCTGCACTCAGTATTGATGAGCTTCATGCTGAATCAAGCGGATACAAGCTCAGCGAACTGATAAAAAGCATGAAGGAAGCAGCAGAAGAAAAAAATCTTCCTGATGACTGCGGTATGCTTTATTTTGAAAACAATGAAGAGCTTGAAAAGTTCAGAAAGGATCATCCTCATAACGATGCTCCTGATTACAAGCCAAAGAACGGCGAAACCGTCAATGCTTATCTGGGAATTGATGCCGGCAGCACTACAACAAAGCTTGTGCTTATGAATGAAAAAGAAGAAATTATTGATTCCTTCTATTCATCAAACGAGGGCAATCCGCTTAACGTTGCAAAAAAAGCATTGCTTGCAATGTATGATAAATACAAAAAAGCCGGTGCTAAGCTTAATATAGTTTCAGCTGCTTCAACTGGCTATGGTGAATTTCTGTTTTCAAAGGCCTTCCGTACAGAAACACATATTGTAGAAACAGTTGCACACTCTATGGCTGCTTCAAAATATGTTGGCGACCCATCATTCATACTTGATATCGGCGGACAGGATATGAAGGCTATCTGGCTCGAAAACGGTATAATCACCAATATAGTTGTAAACGAAGCCTGCTCATCCGGCTGCGGATCTTTCCTTGAAAATTTTGCACAGACGCTTCATATAGAAACTAATGACATTGCAAAAAGTGCATTCCGCTCAGAAAAGCCCGCAAAGCTTGGCAGCAGATGCACGGTTTTTATGAACAGTTCAATCATCACCGAACAAAGAAACGGCAAACAGCCTGATGATATTATGGCCGGTCTTTGCCGCTCAATAATCGAAAATGTTTTCACAAAGGTTATCAGAGTTCCTAATATTGATTCTCTTGGAAGTAAAATAGTCGTTCAGGGCGGAACATTCAGGAATGATGCTGTACTCAGGGCAATGGAGCAATATGTTGGAAAGAGTGTAATACGTGCCCCCTACCCCGGTCTTATGGGTGCTATAGGTTCTGCTCTTACAGCTATGGAGGAAGCACAAAAGGAAGACTTCAAAAGAACATTTATATCATATAATGATCTTAAGAACTTTACATACAGGCAGGAAGCAAATTCTCCTTGCCCATATTGTACAAACCACTGCAACCGTACTATACTTACTTTCTCTACCGGAGAAAGCTGGGTAACAAACAACCGCTGTGAAAAAGGCGAAGTACTTGGCGACCCTAAGGACAGTAAAACACAGAGCCGTATAAAGGAAATCAACAACAAAGCAAACAAACCTGCTAATCTCTTTGAAGTACGCAAAAAGCTTATGTTCAAGGAATATCCCTATGAGCAGCTGCTTGAAAAGCAGAATGTTGTGATTGGTATGCCGAGAGTGTTGTATTTCTGGGAGGGTATGCCATTCTGGAGTACATTATGGAAATCTCTTGGATTTGACATAAAGGTATCACCTGTCAGCACAAGAGCAATTTACGAAAACGGTATCCATGCTGTGCCGTCTGATACGGAATGTTTTCCGGCTAAGCTTGCACACGGACATATAAGAGAGCTTGTAAGAATGGGCGTAGACAGGATCTTTATGCCTGAAATAGTCGTAATGCCATCAGAAAATCCGGAGGAAACAAGCTTTTCAAGATGTGCTTTGGTCAAGGGATATCCGATTGTAATACAGAACTCAGACAACCCATACCGTGAATTCAATGTAAAATTTGATAATCCTTATTTTTACTGGTACGCAAATGAGGACAGGG
>CACXDE010000414.1 GCA_902766305.1 uncultured Ruminococcus sp.
CATCGCTGTCGAAGAAAGTAACATTGGAGAAGGGAACGGTCTCATCATCGGCAGCCTCCTGCACAGTGCCGTCACCTAAAGCTTGATTTTGAAAATTTTTAGAACTGCATTAGAATTTTAGATACTATACAATCACAAACAAAAAAATAAAACCTTGCAAACTATGATGCTTACAAGGTTTTTCAGTGGTTGCGGAGGCAGGACTTGAACCTACGACCTTCGGGTTATGAGCCCGACGAGCTACCAAACTGCTCCACTCCGCGGTATTTACTTTTCTCAAGTGCTATATAATTATAACACTCATAGTATTGAAAGTCAAGCATTTTTTTATATTTATATATTTTACACAAATAAAATTATAATAACATATATAAATATAGCAAAACTGTTAAAATATGCTTCATAACAGACTCAATTACAAAAAACACCCTCATTCTGAACATTATCAGTGAATAATACATTTATAAATAATTCGCTGAAACCAACGCCCAGAATGAAGATATGTAACCATGCCGGATAAATATTGTTGTATCAAATTTTCTCAGGAATAGAAGACAACAGCTTTTTTAACTGCTGATCGCTCAGGTCCCCCCTCTTTTCCCTGATCTGAGACAGTATATCGCTTTCGCCAATACTTTTTTCAAAAGCACTGCTGATAGTCTGATTAAATATGTGTGTATATTCCTTCTGTAGTTCAGCCGCAGAAAACAGCGGATCCTCGGATATTGCCATATATTCCGATATGTCCGCAGAGGGTATACTCCCTACAGAATAATACATTCCTATCTGAGAACGAGGACGGCTTATATAGTAAGCAAAAAGCTGTGCTGTAAACGGATGAGAACAATTCGGAGATACACCCGAAATATCATACCCGGAAAAACTGTGAATTGGCACTTCATTTCCGGCTATCTTTACAGTCGGAAGACAGGCTATGCCTATCACATCATCCCCCAGTCTCTGTCTTATATCAGAGGCATTATTACCGTCAACAATTGCAGCACATATTTTTTTTGAAGAGAAACCATCAATTACATTATTCGCATCTCCGCTGCATATCAGACCCTTACCCTGATATTTTGAAATACTGCACAGTGTTTTTGCAGCATTCAGACCCTTATCACTATTATAGTCAGCTGTCTGCATCGTTCCATCATAAAAAGGTTCGCACCCAGCCGCAAGAAAAATACCATTGCTGAACATCTGATCTTCTATGTCTATATAAACATTCTCAGATTTCTCGTTTGCTGTTTCTATCATAGCTTCAAGGTTGCTGAGACTCTCCCATGATAAAACACTTTTATCATACAAAAGCACATTTCCTTTGCATGATGACAGCGGAAAACCATATTGCTTATCCTTGAATGTACATGAATCTATGCTTTCCGCGGTGGCATTTGCAACTGAAAAGCTTTTCAGCTTATCGTTGACCTTAATCACCTTTCCTGATGATACCAGACCCTCGATATCCCTGTCATTGTAAATAAATACATCCGCATTATGATTCGGAGCATCACTTGTAACCACATTTACATCTATCAGATAACGGTCATCATCTGCAAACTGCCACTTAAATTCACCTGCCATACGCCTGTATTCTGATTCGTATTCAGACGGACATCTGACAGTGATCTCTATTTTAGCAGAAGTCGACTCCGCCGCTATTGCATCCTTTGCAGCTGTTACAAAAGGTTCTCTTTCGCTGTCACCATCAGAATCCGATATCTCCTGTGAAAATATCTCCCAGCTTTTTAATTTATCGCTCAGGTATTCTCTGTTTTTCATCTCCTGCTGAACGCTGTCAGAATCGGACGAAATCAACTCACTATTATTATCAGCACCGGCACATCCGCTAAGCATCAACGAGACTGCAAGTGCTGAACACAATATCTGGCACGGGAAAATAATTCTTCTATAAAGCATATAGTTATCCCTCGTCACTCTCATCAATTGCAGCTGCTTTGCTTTCTTCCTTATTTTGCTTCTTTACAAAATATTTTTGTATCACACGGGCATTAGTATCCTTCGGTGTCTCGATCTCCTTACCTTCTGAATATATCTTTATAAGTTCGGGCTTGCCTGATTTATAGCTTACTCCGTACAGAGTAGATACACCTGATCCGTTAGGATCGTCTTCAACATTAAATTCTGCCTTTTGATCTACGTATCCCAAAACCTCTGTCAGATTGCTGATATCCGAAGAAGAAGCAAAATCCTCAAATTTCAAATCCTTCTTCTGTTCCAATACCATAGAAAAAGCTTCCTCAGGAGTATATACCTTCATTATTTTTTTAAGGCAGTAATCAGATTTTTTTCCGCTGCTGTCAATTACAAAACCCGTCAGATCAGGACTGTTATAAAGATCAAGATTGTAACTGAAAAATAATATTTCCTGTTTTTCACTCTGAACCTGACTTGAAGAAGATGAACCGCTGTTCAAAGCTTCATTATTTTTATTCTGCAAATCGCTTTTAGTTAAATTCAGCATAAAAGCGAACACCAATGCCGCAATAATTATCGCTACAGTAGCCATCATCATTTTTTTCATGCCATCCATAACAAATACCTCCATTCATATTACCGTATCCTCTGCTCCGCTCCTATATTAATATTATCAAAATTTCCTCTTACTGTCAACCAGCGTGACGCTGGACCCGCGCCAGTCTTACACCACTTTCTTCTTGGTCGTAACTTTTATGAATCACGGGTAGTGCCATTCCATTTTTGTTTCACCAAAGATAATTTTTATCGCTGCCAACTATAATTTTACACTAAGCAGAGCCAGCGTGACGCTGGACCCGCGCCAG
>CACXDE010000415.1 GCA_902766305.1 uncultured Ruminococcus sp.
GGAAGGGTTTTTGCCGGAGGTAGTGCCTGACCGCCTTGCTAATAATATTCCTACGCTGGCTCATGGTTATGTCGTCTGGGAAGGGGATAAATTTTATAATGGTCTTACGGAGAAAGAAGGATATGCGCTTCTTGTATCAGCAGTAAACAAGGAAAACTATGCACGTGACGTTAACAATATGCTGTTGCAGAACGGTGTAAAGTTTAACCAGCAGCAGTTTGATGCTCTTGTTTCATTCTCTTATAACTTAGGTACGAGCTGGACATATTCCTCTGATCTCAAAACTATACTTCTTAATTCATACGGAAGTGTAGCGCCAAGCTCCTCTGGAACAACTACAGCTACGGTTAATGTAAGCGACAGTCTTAATCTGAGAGAAAGCTATACAACAAGTTCAAAGATACTTGATGTTCTTTACCCCGGTGAGATCGTAACGCTTGTAAGTACTCAGAAGTATAACAGTATCTGGTACAAGGTAAAGACTTCAAGCGGAAAGATCGGTTATTGCAGCGGTACTTATCTTATTATAAATGCCGGTGCCGGTTCGGGCAGAGATCTGAATTATGTAAATAAAAACTCTCTGATTAATTGTATGCTTGCTTATCATCATGCAGGCGGTCAGTGCTATTATGGTCTGCTGTACAGGAGAGCTGATGAGCTTGAGATGTTCCTTTACGGTGACTATAAAGCTGACGGCAGAAATAATAAATATGGATTCCCGAGTCCGTATTGTTTGTCATTCTGATAACAGCAGAGAGCAGTTTCAAAGCTGCTCTCTGTTTCAATATTTTTATGAGGTGATTAAAATGAACAGAAAAACAGGTTTTATTGGTGCAGGAAATATGGCTACGGCTATAATTAACGGTATTCTTCGGCAAGGTGCTGAATTACCGGAAAATATCAATGTCTTTGATCTTGATGCCGATAAGCTGGAAATTATGAGAGAAAAGGGTGTGAATACTGTTACATCATGCAGGGAACTGACAGAAAACAGCGACATAATTGTTTTAGCTGTAAAACCTCAGAATTATGATGAGGTGCTGTCAGATATAAAAGATGCTGCTGATGAGTCGAAGGTTTTTGTTACCATAGCAGCCGGTATTTCCATTGATTATGTAAGGAAGGGTCTTGGCAAGGATGTTGCTGCTGTGAGAGTTATGCCAAATACTCCCCTTCTTTTGGGAAAAGGCGCAACGGCAATGTGTTACAGCGATAATATCGACAAGAAGGATCTGGATAAGATATATCAGATGTTTGCTTTGTCCGGCGATGTTGAGATGCTTGACGAATCACAGATGAATGCTGTGATAGCGGTGAACGGAAGCAGTCCTGCGTATATTTATCTTTTTGCAAAAGCAATGAAAGATTATGCAGTATCAGTTGGTATAAATGAAAAGACTGCTCTGAATCTTATCTGCAAGACGTTTGAGGGTTCTGCAGAAATGCTTCGCAGCAGCGGAGATACGCCTGATGAGCTTATAAAGAAGGTATGTTCAAAGGGCGGAACTACTATAGAAGCAATGAATGTTCTCAAACAGAATAATGTTGAGGATGCAATTATTCAGGCAATGGCTGCCTGTACAAGAAGGGCAGAAGAATTGGGAAAATAATACAGAAAAATATGTCATAAAAAATATAAATATTATATAATGATTTCTTGACGTAACTGGTAAAATGTCGTATAATCATTATAGTAGGGGTTGGTTATGTCCCCCGATAGTTCAAAATATTTTTTATGGAGGATTGTATTATGTATTGTAAATCATGTGGTGCTGCCATGGAGGAGTCCTTTGTAGCCTGCCAGATGTGCGGAGTTAAAAAAGGAATAGGCAGAGCGTTTTGTGAAAAATGCGGTGCAGTAAGACAGGTTGGCGCAGATTTTTGTGAGGAGTGCGGAAACAGATTTGCTAATGACGATCAGGCTGCTCCGGTAACTAATGTTCCGGTCTCTCAGCAGACTCCTGCCCAGCAGTTCCAGAGCGCTGCCGGAGCAGATAATTCACAGTTCATGCCTGAGAAAAAGTTCTGCCGGAACTGCGGAAGTCAGGTAATGAACAGTCAGGTTATCTGCACTAACTGCGGCGTAAAGGTTGGCGAGGGAAAGGCGTTCTGTCCTCATTGTGCTGCACCTGTGTCAAATCCTGATCAGATAGCTTGTACAAGCTGCGGAATGAGTCTGAAGCCTGTTTTCAACGTAAATGACTACATAAATAAGTTTGCAAACAACTTTACGGATGCTTTCAAGGATAAGGATGTTCTTACTATACTCCTTGATTATGGTGCATCTCTTCTGAGCTTTATTACTTTCATTTTCTCCTTCCTTCCGTGCTGCTATTATTCAGCAAGGATACTCTGGGCATCAGGCTCTACGAACTACAATATCTGGAATATGAGCGGTTTCGCTGGTTTCCTTCTTCTTTTGGCGTTCCTTGTTTCAATAGCACAGTTTGTACCTCACGTTGACGATTTCATTAAGAATAATGATAAGATCGGCAAGTACTTTATATTTGTAACACCGGCTCTTATGCTTGCGTCTCTTTTGTTCACTTCTATTGGCGTTATTTTCGGTGCAGGTGTCGGCGCACTTGCATCTACTGAGTACGGCGGAGTAAGTGCAGGCTTTACATTCCTTGGAATACTGTTTATTATATTTGTACTTGCAGCTTGTGCAGCAGCTGTTCTTTCCTTCCTAAGAAAAGAGGGTAAGATCAAATTCTGATAATTTGACAGCTGTAGACTGGAAATGTTTCCCTAAAATATCAATAAAATGATTCTTATAAGGCTTACGGAGAGATCTGTAGGTCTTATTTTGTTGTTATTATACTAATAATTGTTACTTTAGAATGTATATTTCTGTTTTTGAAATATTGAAAAAATGATATTATAGTGATAAAATGGAATTATAGTAATTATCTGACATATAGTTATGATAACGATAGGGGATGATATTATGAGTGAAACGTAAGCGCCAAATAACCCCGCACCACGCGGATTTGAAGAATCCATGCTAAAATATACTCCGAATAGAAA
>CACXDE010000416.1 GCA_902766305.1 uncultured Ruminococcus sp.
CCGGAACCTACAACGTACGAATCAATGTCAAGGACAAGTATGGTGAAGGTACAGTAGTGTCTAAGGACTTCACGATCACAGTAAAGTAACATTTTAAAATCTCATTATTTACTCATCCCCCCGCAAGCGTTTGAGTTTGTGAGGGGATGGTTTTTTAACTTTAATTTTGTTGATAATGACTGCATGATGTGATATAATCGGGTAAAAGCAGGCGAAGGGGAAAGACAAAAAAACAAGACAGCAGCTGCTCCTAAGTGTAAAATTATAGTTGGCAGCACTGTCAGATAACTTTGCTGAAAGAAAAAACTTCACATTAAGGGTTCAGCACCCCAAGGGTACTTCCTGCGGGCGCGTCACGCTGGCTGCTCTGAACTGTAAATTATTATCTTGCGTTTTAGAAGAAATGATGTTACAATTTATTTAAAGAGGTCATAGCCGTGATTTTTTGATGAAAAATAATAAGCCATGCTTTGGGCTTTGATTTTTGAAAGGGTGATATATTTTGAGTGAAAAAGCAGTTATTGAGAAACAAAAACCAAAAGAAAAGATTCCGCTCCCTGATTACACAAAAGGGGAGGAGATCTTCAATATGGTCTCTCATATAGCAGGCGGAGCGATGGGAATTGTTGTTGCTGTGCTTTGTATCGTGTTTGCCGCAATAAATGGGAATGCGTACAGTGTCGTCAGCGCCGCTATATTCGGCTCAATGATGATTTTGCTGTACAGTATGTCAAGCATATATCACGGTCTTTCGCCCAAGCTAAAGGCAAAAAGAGTTTTTCGTGTGCTGGATCACTGTACAATTTTCTTCCTTATTGCGGGTACTTATACGCCGATCGCGCTGTGTACGATACGTGAGTATAATACAGCGCTCGGATGGACGTATTTCGGAATAGTCTGGGGGATTGCTGCGCTCGGCGTTACGCTCACTGCAATAAACCTTGAAAAGTTCAAGGTACTTGGTATGATATTATACATCGCACTTGGCTGGTGTATTCTTCCGGTTCTGCCGAAGCTTGTAACTCTGATGGGAAGCGGCGGAGTAATATTTCTCTTTCTCGGAGGCATAAGCTATACTATCGGCGCTGTGCTGTATGGAGTAGGAAAGAAGAAGCGGTATATGCACTCAGTTTTCCATATATTTGTCGTGATCGGAAGCCTTTTGCACTTCTTTTGTATTCTGTTTTATGTTATTTGAAGCTTAAAGTCTTAAGCTCAAAGATTGTTTTCGATTAAGCAGTCAGTTGACAGCTGGAAGTTTTCAGTTAACAGCAGTTCAGCATACAACTGAAAACTGATAACTGTCGACTGATAACTAGTAAATTAAAGCTTTGAGCTTGGTTATTGACATAAATAATTGATAATGGTATAATATAGAACAGTTTAAGTTAGGAACGGAGAGATAAGCTAATGATAAGCGGTGCAGAAATAATGGTAAAATGTCTTCAGGAGGAAAATGTAACCGTTTTGTATGGTTATCCCGGAGCAGTTATCTGTCCTTTTTTTGATTATCTTTATAAAACCGATATAAAGGCTGTTCTTGTACGGCAGGAACAGAATGCCGCCCATTGCGCAAGCGGTTATGCAAGGGCGCTGTCAAAGGTCGGTGTTTGTGTTGCAACCTCCGGTCCCGGCGCACTTAACCTTATTACGGGTATCGCAACAGCATATATGGATTCAATACCCCTTGTGTGTATTACAGGACAGGTACGCAGTGATGTTCTTGGCAGAGATGTTTTTCAGGAGGCAGACATAACAGGTGCATGTGAATCCTTTGTAAAGCACAGCTATCGTGTAAAGGATACCGCAGAACTTCCGCGAATATTCAAAGAAGCTTTTCATATTGCCGCAACGGGCCGTCCGGGTCCTGTACTTATTGATGTTCCTGTAGATGTACAGACAAATGAAATAGAGGAATTTGTTTATCCTGACAAGGTAAATATTATCGGATACAAGCCGAGCTTTAGGGGTCACCCTATGCAGATAAAAAGAGCACTCGATATGATATCCGAGTCCAGGCGTCCTGTTATATGTGCCGGCGGCGGAGTTCTTTCGTCAGGCGCAAAACCGAGGCTGCGTGAATTTTCAGAAAAGACGGGCATTCCTGTTGTATCAACTATGATGGGAATCGGCGTTATGTCTACTGATGACCCTCTGTATGTGGGTATGCTTGGCAGTCACGGACGAAAGGCCGCAAATATTACTATACATAATGCGGATTTAGTGATAGTCTGCGGCGCAAGGGTAGGCGACAGGGCAGTTGCTTCACCTGATCAGGTCGTTGAACACGCAAATGTAATACATATTGATATAGACCCTGCCGAAATAGGCAAGAATATGAAAACTACTGTTCCTATAGTCGGCGATATGAAAAATGTTCTTACTCAGATGCTGGCAGCTGTGGATTATATAACTCCGGCTGAGTGGAATGAACAGGTAGAAAAGTGGAAGCAGGAATATTATACAGAACCTGAGGTGATCGAAGGCTTTGTTGAGCCGAAGAGCTTTATTTCAAAGCTTTCAGGAATGGTAAAACCAAAGGCTATTATGGTAGCTGATGTTGGTCAGAATCAGATATGGTGTGCAAATAATTACCGTATTAAGGATGGACGTTTCTTTACCTCCGGCGGTATGGGAACAATGGGCTATTCTGTTCCGGCTGCTATCGGCGCAAAGATGGCAAGACCGAAGAGAGACGTTATCGCTGTTTGTGGTGACGGTTCTTTCCAGATGTCGATGAACGAGCTTGCTACTATAGTTCAGGAAAACGTCAACATCAAGATCATAGTAATGAGAAATACTGTACTTGGAATGGTACACGAGCTTCAGGATGTACATTACGGCAGCAGGTACGCTGTGACAGAGCTGGATGCTGTTCCGGATTTTGTAAAGCTTGCGCAGGCTTATGGTATTGATTCCGCAATGGCTGACAGCAATGAACAGGCAGAGCAGATAGCAAGGGATATGCTGAAAAGCGACAAGCCCTTTGTGCTTGTGTGCAATGTCAGTCCGAAGACAACATCGAGATAAGGAGGAGAGATGATATGAAATATACTCTTTCCGTGCTTGTGGAGAACCATGCCGGCGTACTTTCAAAGGTTTCCGGTCTTTTCTCAAGAAGGGCTTTTAATATAGACAGCCTTGCGGTCGGAGTGACAGAAGACCCGACTATTTCGAGGATGACTATTGTTGCTGATGGTGACGAATATATAATTGAACAGCTTGAAAAACAGCTTAATAAGGTTATACCGGTTATCAAGGTACGTACCTATACTGAGGGAGATTACATAAGCAGGGAGCTTTCCCTGATAAAGGTAAACAGTCCGACAAATAAGCGGCTTGATATCATGAAGATAGCCGAGCTTATGGACGCAAAGATCGTTGATGTTTCGATAAATACAATGACTCTGCAATTTGCGGATACTATTGAAAGATTCGAGACACTTTGCGATCTGCTTAAACCGTATGGTATCCGTGAGATAGTAAGGACGGGAACGGTAGCTATAGAAAAAGACTCCGTTCTGTCCCGTAAATGATCGAGCGGATTCATAATATAATTTCTGTAACTTAGCGGGAGGACTCCGCCTATAATACAGCTTTTTGGCTGCTGTACTACGGAACCGTCACAGCATGGTTACAGGTACATAATTTTCAATTTTTTATTGGAGGTCTTTAAAATGCCAAAAATCTATTATCAGCCTGACTGCGATATCAACGTGCTTAAGGACAAAACAGTTGCTATCATCGGTTACGGCAGCCAGGGACACGCTCACGCTCTTAACCTTCGTGACAGCGGTGTTAACGTAATCATCGGTCTTTATGAGGGCAGCAAGAGATGGAATCATGTAAAAGAGCTTGGCTTTGAGGTTTATACAACCGCTGAGGCTACAAAGAAGGCTGACGTTATTATGATCCTTACACCTGATGAGAAGCAGGCAGGTATCTTCAAGAACGATATCGAGCCGAACCTCACAGAGGGCAAGGCTATTGCTTTCGCTCACGGCTTTAATATCCACTTCAAGCAGATCGTTCCTCCGTCAAATGTTGACGTATTCATGATCGCTCCTAAGGC
>CACXDE010000417.1 GCA_902766305.1 uncultured Ruminococcus sp.
GCACATATGATAAAATCTCTTGCAATTCTTTATGAAGTATCTACAGATTACATTTTTGAGCTTACGGACAATGAAAGAAATATCATCTGACACCTTCACGTTTGAATGAGGGTGTTATTTTTCATCTCATATAAAGATGATTTTTGCCGCATTAATAAATAGAAACAGACACCCGCTCAGAACTAAGAAGGTGTCTGCTTTTATTATAAGAAAAGTTTTACAGATAATTTTTCCAGATATAGAATATTATCCGCTTGTGAACAGGTATGCGTCCGCAGATGGTGTGCGCTGTTTTGAAATACAGCTCCCTGACAAAATCATTGTCTTCACTGCCTGCTCTGTTTTGTGAGTAATTGTCCGCTTCAAGTATAGCTACAAGCCTTTGCGCATCAGCAGGTTCGATAAAGTCTGTCTCACTGCTCAGCTTCCTTGAAAAGTCAGGCTCCGAACCGTACATGTTTTCAACATAGCCGCCGTAATGTACAAGGTCAATGAACCTGTCGAATGCTATGCGGCAGTTCATCGTTTTCTGCATTCTCATCATGTAAAGCCTTTTGATTACCAGAGCAGCAAGGCTCAGGATAATGAATCCGATAAGAACGGATATTATTACGGCTGCCGAGCTTGCTCCTCCTCCGGCGGCGCCGTCATCAGTTATCTCATTGCCCTCAGAATCTCTGTTTTTGAACTTCCAGCCCTTGGCATTCATTATATTGTACATTGTTACCTCGCTGTAGCCGGGATAGGACGCTCTCATCCTGCCGTCAAGAGTAGGCGTTACCTCGACAGGCACCCAGCCGTAATCCTTGAGGAATATCTCAACCCATGCGTGTGCGCTCATGTCGCTGACTGTCGCTGAATAGTGATAATCGCCGTTTTCCTTTGGCTCAAACAGCCCGGAGCTTATTGAATATCCTGTGACATACCTTGACGGAACTCCAAGCATACGGTACATCAGCGCAGCAGTCGTGGCGAAATGTACGCAGTATCCCTGATGATTCTCAAACAGAAAGTACTCGACTGTTTCGGTATTGAAAGGTACGCTTCCGGGAGTTTTTGAATATTTAGCCTGAGTTTGCAAAGTGTAAAGTATGAATGTCGTTATCTCATTCAAATTATCAAGATTCGGTGTTTCATTTCTGCAAAGCTCTGCAAGTCTCGGAAATCTTGATACATCGTATGAGGTATAATTCTCGTTGGTTTTCTCCTGATAAAGATCAACAAAGCCTTCATAGTATTCAGGTATTTTATCCCATCTGTCGCTCATATTTATACAGTCGCCGTAAATATACTCGCCCTCATAATACCTTGTTATGTTGCCCTGACCGTCACCGACAGCACCGATACCTTGATTATAGGCTGGATGGTATGGATACAGGACGTTGGTTGAATGTGAGCCAACAGGACTTATCATATATCTGCTGGATATTCTGTTACCGCCTAAGTTATCGGTAACGGTTTGTGTGTCCATGTCGTACAGAGTATTTTTTCTTCCGAACTCGGAATAGATGTCGGATATTGCCTCTGACCGTCTCGACTGTTCTAGTATTGACGGGAACAAGGGCAATTCCTTTGAATCAATTGTAATGACCTTTTCTATAGTGCTGTTTTCGAGGTACTCAGGATCATCATTATTTGATATATATTCCAGTATCGCATCTGAAAGCGTAGTACCCGTGACTTTTCCGCTGCCTTCACGCAGAATGTATGCGACAGACTCAAGATAATATGATGATGCGAAAAGATCAGAATCGCTGACATTATATGTATTCGTAAAAAGATCATACGTCATACCGTTGGAGACTGCAACCTCACGCCCGTTCTTATCATAGCAGTACACAAATTTTTCTTCACTGGCATTGTCCGCTTCCATGGATTTGAGTTCGATACCGACAATACTGCTGAGAGACTGAAGATAATCACGGCAATAATAGTTCACGACCTTTCCTTCAAGATCGTAGGTGAAAAACTCCTTATAGTAGGTGTCGAACCATCTTTTTTCCTCGCCGTCTATGGTGTAATCAAAAACCATGTTAAGGCTGCCGTATGCGTTGGACCAGCTGCTGCCGTCATAGTTTGCGCCGGTAAATCCTTTAAGATAAAGATTGTTTCCCGGATTTTCGTCAATTGAAATATTGAATACGGGTTTCCCCGATTGTCTCAGATTTCCACGGCTTACAGTACCGTCATTGAGGTTTGTAGAAAAATTTCCCATGACATTGTTTATACTGTCCTGAAGCCATGCGTCCGCCATAAATACCTGATAATTGATGTCGTCCTCAAATATGTGCTGTGTCAGAAAGGAAGGTATAAACGAAATAAGAAGTATCGCCGCTACAAAAATAGTACCGACCGCCGTTGTATGTGAATTATTGTTAAGGTTCAGTCTTTTTTTCCGCCGTGAAATATTCGTATTGAATACAAAGAAGCCGAACTGGAATAAAACTATCAGTACGATATCGACAGGATTCAGCTCAGTGCCTTCAAGAGGTGAAAGAATAACCAATCCAAGACAGATCAGAAATATTATGGAATGCCTTCGTATTACAAATTCAAGATAGAAAAGCAGAAGCGACACCATCATTACGATAGGAAGTGCAGCTGTAGATGTCAGGTTCTGGACAAGATCCCTTGTGCCGAAACCGTTCATAAGACTGTTCCATGTCGGCAGAACTGTAAACATTGTGATACCGCAAAAGATCAGTATAAGATACGGGAAAAATTTATTTTTGTGGATATATACATACCAAAGCAAAAGGCTGAAGGTCTCAATACCGGCGACAACTAACCAATAAGCACCCGTAAGATTTATCCTGAATACATTAGCCAGTGCAGAGATCATTCCGTATATTCCCAGCATATACAGAATAATAAGTACCGGCGAGGGATCAGGCTTTCTGAACAATTTATCTTCCGCATTTCTTTCTTTTCGTGTAATGCCGGTCTTTTCTGTGCGGATAATAATTTTATTTTCTTTGATTTTCTTATTTATTTGCTCCACCCCCAGACCGCATGTCAGTTAAGTTCAAAATATTGCTTGGTTATCTCATCTATAATATTGTCTTTGTTAAATGTGTAAATGTGTTTTCCTCCGAAATACCAGTTAAGTGAAGTGTTAATAAGCATCACATTATCTTCGGGTGAAACCTTGCAGACAGCGCAGTATTCATCTTCAGTGCAAAAAGACTCTGCTTTAAAAAATTCTGTCATAAAATCGTCAATCTTTGATTTTTTGTCAAGCTCATACAATTTCATATCATTGCTTGCTCTGTCATAGTAATGTATTTTGATTATGATATCATACTCCATAAGATTGTTCAGCAGTGAACAGAGAAGCTCGGAATAAGCATCTATGTCAGTAACGCTCAATTTTTCTGCTGACGATGTGTCAAGATAAAGATCAAAAATGAAGTCGTTTTCCTTCTGGTATTCCTTTATCCATATTGTTTCCGTTCTTGCGCTGTAGTTGCGGTGCATATGCCTTATCAGATCACCCTGACGGTATTCACGCACAAGCCTTATTTCGCTGTGATCCTCACCCTTTTTATCGGAATTACTCTGAGCCACAGGTTCGTTTGTGTAAGTACCGAAGGGCGGCATTGTAATATTCATTTTTTTCGGTGACGGAAGTACAATAACCTCGTGAATGACATCATGAAGCTTTTTAGAGCTTGAAAAAATCATGAAATAATCATATACACGAAGTCTCAGCAAATAAATACGCACAACTCCGCTGTATGGTGCTGTATAAAAAAGAGAAGCAGTGTTATTTTTATTGTCGCTGTTTCTTCCGGCACTTCCGTTGAGCCTTCTCAGAACAGAGGATTTATTGCCTTTGTATCTCATCAGAACCGTAACGCAGTATTTTGTTATAGGAAATCTGCTCCTGTTTTCAGTACGTATGATAAGAGGAGTTTCATGATCCTTATATATTACAGAGGATTGTTCGGGAATATCAGCAGAAAGCTTGTGTCTGAGTACTCTTGCCAGCACAAAGGAAAACACAACAAATATCACCGCACAGATGGCTGCTGCCATTAAATAGGGCTGTCGGTTCATTCCGGCAAAATACCATGCAGCGGCAATTATCAGCAGAGTAACAAATTTTCTCATTTTTTAGCTCCCATATACGGCATTTCAACTGATTTAGCTATCTGTTCTATAATATCCTTCTTATGCTTCTGATCCATTTTAGCACCAGCATTCAGAATGATCCTGTGAGTAAGAACATACGGCAGCTGACCGAGAACGTCCGCCGGAACAACAAACTGTCTTCCGGATATCCATGCGGCAGCCTTTGAGCATTTTACGAGAGCTATTGTCGCACGGGGGCTTGCGCCTCTTTCAATGTAGGGATTGTTTCTTGTTGCATTTACCAGCTTTAGTATGTATTCATACACCTCATCCTTAATGTAAACATTATGTATATCCTTCTGCATTGTACGCAGTATCTCATCGTTAAGCACAGTCTTGACGATATCTGTTCTCGCGCCTGCGCCTACAGAACGAGCTATTTCAAGCTCGCTGTCGTGATCCGGGTATCCGAGTGACAGAGTTATCATGAATCTGTCTATCTGCGCTTCCGGCAGCTGCTGAGTTCCGCTTGTGCCGGAAGGGTTCTGGGTTGCTATAACAAGAAACGGATCAGGTACTGTACGGGTAATACCCTCGACAGATACTTTCCTTTCCTCCATAACCTCCAGCAGAGCGGACTGCGTTTTCGGGGAGGTACGGTTTATTTCGTCTGCTAACAGCAGATTTGTGAATACGCTTCCTTCCTGAAACACAAACTTGTCCTCGTCACGTCTGTATATGGAAAAGCCTGTCAGGTCTGACGGCATAACATCAGGTGTGAACTGTACTCTTTTTCTGTCCAGACCCATTGCTGCTGCAAAAGCAGAGGCGAGAGTTGTTTTTCCCACACCGGGAATATCCTCCATAAGTACATGACCGTTTGCAAGAAACGCAGTCATTATTTCTTTTATTTCCTCAGACTTTCCCAAAACCGCCTTATTGACTTCATTCAGGGCAGCCTGTGCATAGCTGACATATTCAAACACAAAATCACTCCTTCATTATTCTGCCGTTAACTCGGCAGATTCGACTTTTATTACCTTTCTAAGGTTTTCGAGTGGCATTTCGAGCTGAAAACCTATCTTTCCTCCGCTGAAATATATGGTATCATAATTTTCAGCGGTTTTATGAATAAATGTTCTGAAATACTTTTTCATTCCGACAGGTGAGCATCCGCCGTGTACATACCCTGTCAGCGGAAGAAGCTCCTTTGACTTTATCATGGATACAGATTTTTCTCCGGCTGCACACGCCGCTTTTTTTAGATCAAGCTCCTGAGCAACGGGTATCATGAATACATAGTGAGAACCGCTTTTTCCTACTGTTACAAGTGTCTTGAAAACGCGGGCGGGGTCTTCACCAAGCGCAATTGCAGTATCAACACCGGCTACAGCGCCTGTTTCGGTATAGTAATGCTCAGTATAAGCTATTTTCATGCTGTCGAATTTCCGCATAGCATTTGTTTTATTATCTTTAGCCATTTTATCACATTCCAGTTCATAATATTATTCCAATATGTATACAAAAATTATAACATTCAATCTTTGATATGTCAATAATGACAAAACATCAGGGATGCTTTATTTTTTCCATAATGCTGTATTGTTAAAAAGGTTGAATTTAGTCCGGAGATGGTGTATTATAGTGTTCAGTGTAAAATAAAAGTTTAGTTTAATGGATGTGGTGTTGTGTCAAGAAAGTTTACATATATGCTTGCAAGGATACTGAAAATGAATTACGCTCAGATGTTCCGTATTGCCGGCGCAGTTTCCAAAAAATGTGACAAGTCTTTTTTCGCAGTTGTCAAGGACATGGTACACTGCGGAATGAAATATCAGGCAGGTTATTATGACTATCAGGAATTTGAATTTTATAACCTGAATGAAGAGCAGAGGGAGACTTATCTTACCAGAGGAAAGAACAACGCTATTATTATAAAGTATAATGATAAGCAGTATATGAATGTTTTTGACGATAAAATAACATTCAATAAAAAATTCAATGATTTTCTGAATCGTGACTGGCTTGATCTTGACAGCGCATCTTTTGATGAGTTCAAGGCTTTTGTCGAAAAAAATCCTGTGATAATGGGAAAGCCTGCTGACGGTGTAGGCGGAAACGGAGTGGAAAAGTATGACGCTTCAAACTACAAGGATGTACGGGAGTTATACGATACTCTGAAAAAGAAAAAGCAGAATCTGCTTGAAACATTCATAATCCAGCACCCTGATATGCAGGTACTCTATGATAAGTCCGTAAATACAATGAGGATGTTTACATTCTGCAGGGACGGAAAGGGCTGTTTTTTGCAGGCTATACTCAAGATCGGCAACGGCGGAGTAGTTGATAACTTTTCAAGCGGCGGTATGTATACCTTTGTCGAAGATAACGGCGTTGTCGAAGTTCCGGCAATAGATAAGGATGACAAGCTGTATGAGAAGCATCCTGTAACAGGTACTGGCATAATCGGGTTCAAAGTACCGATGTTTGATGAAGCGGTTGAACTCGTGAAAAAAGCGGCGGAGGTCGTGCCGCAGGTCGGATATGTCGGCTGGGATGTAGGAATAAGCGAAAACGGTCCCGTTATTATAGAGGGAAATTCATTTCCGGGAGTCTTCCAGAAAAGGGCAAGTCTTTCAAAGGACAAAACCGGTATAATACCGAAATACAGAGAATATATGGATATATAAAACAGAGGGGCGAAGCTTTACACGGCTTCACCCCTTTTATTAATAACGGTTCTACAGGTATTTTCTTATTTTCAGATAAAAAATTCCCAGCCTGTGAAAGCAGGGGGCAACAGCGTACAAAAAAGATGTTTTGTACGCGCAATTGTTGTTAACTACACGGAATTTTAAAGAATGAAGAATAAATAAAAAAAGAA
>CACXDE010000418.1 GCA_902766305.1 uncultured Ruminococcus sp.
AAGATCCGGAGCGGAAAACATCCGCGATTTTGCCCTGATATACAAACACAGCAGCCTGTCCTTCACCTACGACCAATGTAGAACCGAGTACGATATTTTCAGTCGGATGACGGTATATAAGCCATTCACGGCTTGAAAGACCATCAAATTTAATTCTGTCTAAAATAGCCATTATCAGTCACCTCATTCCAAGATCATGCGACATAATTGTACAGCTTCATTATACCATATTCATTCTTATTTTGTCAATATTCAACCAACGCCAGCGTGACGCTGGAAAAATAAGTATCGTTTGTTTTACTTGATAAAGGTTTTATAATATGGTATTATATAGAAAAAGCTGAAAATGGAGAAATATTAAATGACTAAAAAGAATATTTTATCTAAGGAAACATTATACAAGGAAAGAAGACCGCCTAAATTCTTAAAAAGCGGTATTCTTCTGATAATTTTGTGTGTTATCATTTGCAGTGTTTTGCAGAGTCTTTTATTGTACAGATGCCGTGAGAAATTTGATGACCTGTATATGAACAGGATAGTATTCAGTGAAAAGCTTCAAAATACAAAATGTGTATCTTTGTCGCCTAATATGCAGTATTACGGAAATAGCTTTCATCGGGATGAGTTTTATACTTATGATTTTATTGAACTATATAAAGAACATGAATCTACCGATAAGGTTTACGGCTTTGACATATGCGGTGGTGTATATAATGATTCGGCTGTAAATATTAATATCGGATACAGTGAAACCTATGATCTGATTGACACTGAGCTTCAATCAGGAACATGGTTCAGCCGGGCTAACGACCGTGACAAATACCCAGCGGCAGTTGTCAGCGGAGTGCTGTTTAAAAATGTTAATATCGGTGATGTCATTAAAATACAAAAGCCTTATAAACCGCCGGAGGACGAAGACCCAGACTCGGATACAGCAAAATCGGGCAGCTTTGAAGTAAAGGTTGTGGGGAAGGTAGGCTTTCCTTATAACAATCCTGATTTTTCAATGCGGTTTGAAAATGATGATCCTATTATGCTTATAAATAATTTGCCGGCTGTTTATCTTCTTCATGATAAGAAAAGCGTAAAAGCAATGACTGATGCAGGCTATACCCTTATGCCGGACAATACGTTCATTTATGTTACATATAAAGACGATCATGACGGCACAAAATATGATTTTCAAAGATATGTTAAATATTTTGAAGATTATGGGCAGGAAAGACCGGATTTCAAAACGATCGAAGATACAGATAAGTTTCTTGATATTAAAAACGCAGTAGGTTCATCACTGTTCAATTATGAAATTTTTGATAATATGGTATTGTCATTTACGTTTTTTTGCTGGACTCTGATAACATTTACTGTGTTTGGAATAATAAGCAGGAATCTTAGAAAAAAAAGCGGAGAATACCGCATTAAGGCTTCGGTTTTATCTTCAATAAAATATGTACTTATAATGACTACAATACCTTTGGTGATATCGTTCTCTTTATTTTTAAATAGTCTTTGTACAAGATACGGTATAGAATTTAGTGAAATAATAAGTTCAGGTATGCTTGGCTCAGAATTGGTAACAAAATCACTGTTAACTGCACTTACAGTATGGTTGTTCTTAAGCATTACCTGTCTGATCATTCCTATGATGCGTTTCAGAAGTCTGAAAAAATCAATAGAATTATCTGCTCAAAGTTATGACACAAAGCCACTCGGAGTATATACCGGCTATGAAGAACGTGATTTTGAAATAGCCGATATTGATTCTTCGCCAGAAAAAAATAAATAACAAAAATGCCCGTATTTCACATTAAGTGAAGCGGGCATTTTAATATCTCAGAATTTATTTTATGAGTTCTATTATTTTCTTTTCTGCAAGAGCAGCGTCAGCCTTTCCGCGGCTGTTCTTCATTACAAAGCCTACCATAGCCTTTACAGCTTTTTCTTTTCCGGCGAGATAGTCGCTGACAGCCTTCGGGTTGTTTTCCACAGCCTGTCTGCACAGATTAAGAATAGTATTTTCATCAAGTCCGCCCATATCGCTTTCACTGATAAGCTCGGTTGCTTTCTTTCCTGTTTCAAGCATTTTGTCAAGAGTGGATTTAGCAAGATTCATTCTTATTTTACCATCGTCAAGCAGCTTTATAAGCTCGTTAAGGTTTTCAGCAGAAACATTAACATTGAAGTCCTCTTTTTCTGATTCAGTTTCTACACTGCGGAAGATCTGACCTATAATGAAGTTAGCGGCTGTCTTTGGGTTCTTTGTACCCTCGGAAGCCTTTTCGTAGTATTCAGCAATCTTTCTGTACTTTGTAAGCAGAGCTGCATCGGCTTCAGGAAGTCCAAGTTCTGTGGTGTAGCGCAGTTTCTTTTCCTCCGGCAGTTCGGGAAGCTCTGACTTTATTTTTTCTACCATTTCTCTCGGAACATTGATAGTAACAAGATCAGGATCACGGAAGTAGCGGTAGTCGTTCGCGTCTTCCTTGCCTCTCATGCTGGATGTCGTATTTGAAACGTCATCATATCTCAGTGTTTCCTGAATGACTTTTTCTCCGCTTTCGATAAGATCTACCTGTCTGTTATATTCATACTCCATTGCCTTTGCTATAAAGGTTATGGAGTTCATATTTTTTATTTCGGTTCTCGTGCCAAGCTTTTCGCTGCCCTCAGGACGAACTGAAATATTGACATCGCACCTCATGGAGCCTTCCTGCATACGGCAGTCTGATACTCCGATATAGCGCATGATAAGCTGGAGCTTTTCTACATATTCCTTTGCTTCGTCAATGCTGCGGAAATCAGGCTCTGTTACTATTTCAATAAGCGGAACGCCGCCTCTGTTGTAGTCAACGAGTGTATCTCCTCTGCGGTGTACAAGCTTTCCGGCGTCCTCTTCGATATGTATTCTTAGTATGCGTATCTTTCTGCCGTTTGACAGCTGAATATAACCGTGTTCGCAAAGCGGTTTATCATACTGTGATATCTGATATGCCTTTGGAAGGTCAGGGTAGCAGTAGTTTTTTCTGTCCATTTTGGATATTTCAGCTATTTCGCAGTTTGTTGCAAGTCCGGCACGGATAGCATATTCAACGACTTTTTTATTCAGTCTTGGCAGTGTTCCGGGAAGTCCGATACATACAGGACAGCAATGCGTATTAGGTTCTCCTCCGAACTCTGTTGTGCAGGAACAGAATATTTTTGTTTTTGTGGAAAGCTCCACATGAGTTTCAAAGCCTGCAACTAATTCGTATTTCATTGGTTCTCTTTCCTTTCTGTATCATCTGACAACGCCGAAAGAGGCTGGTCTGTATTTATTTGCTGCATTTTCATACTGCCATGCAGCATTGAGTATTTTTGCTTCGTCAAAGCTGTTTCCTATTATCTGCATTCCGATCGGCAGTCCCTTGCTGTCAAAGCCGCAGGGAATTGATATAGCCGGAAGACCGCAGATATTGACAGGAACAGTACATATATCAGTCTGATAGGTCTCAACAGGATCGCTTACAGCGTGACCGTTCTCAAAGGCTGTCATAGGAACTGTAGGCGCGAGGATAACATCGCATTTTTCAAACACATTTCTGAAATCCTGAACTATCTTTCCTCTGAGGTTCTGAGCCTTCTTATAGTAAGCGTCATAGTAGCCTGAACTGAGCACATATGTTCCGAGAAGTATTCTTCTCTTGACTTCTTCTCCGAAACCGGTGCTTCTTGTTTTCTTTATCATATCATTTACATCTCTGTAATTGTCGACCTTATATCCGTAGCGGATACCGTCATATCTGCCGAGGTTTGAGGAGGCTTCCGCACAGGCTATGATGTAGTAAACAGGAAGCGCATATCTGAGAGAGGGGAGAGAGAACTCAACGATCTCAGCACCGAGGGTTTTGTAAACTTCTACAGCGTCCTCAATACTCTTTTTTACATCCTCACGAACGCCCTCAAAGTATTCCTTTGCGATACCGATTTTCATGCCCCTGATATCATTTTTCAGGCTGCTGCATACCGGTTCGCCGCGTCTTCCCTGTGAGGTTGAATCCATTTTATCGTAAGCAGAAATGGCATCGAAATTCACAGCATTGTCTTCAACATTAGTTGTGATAGGACCTATCTGGTCAAGACTTGAAGCATAGGCGATAAGACCGAATCTTGATACAGTTCCGTATGTTGGCTTCATTCCTACAATACCGCAGAAGCTTGCAGGCTGTCTTATAGATCCGCCTGTATCAGAGCCAAGACCGTATACGGCGATATTTCCGCCTACAGCAGCGGCAACTCCGCCAGAGCTGCCGCCGGCAACGTGTCCTACATTGTGCGGATTCTTTGCGCCTCCGAAA
>CACXDE010000419.1 GCA_902766305.1 uncultured Ruminococcus sp.
AGGAAAAGGACAGCCTTGTAAAGCAACGATTGTACAGAACAGTAGGTACATTCTGCGGAGTTCTTACGGCGGTAGTATTTTTATAGCTGATAAATAACGGCATTATTATAGCAATTCAAAATAATAATTGTAAAAAATTGCGGGTCAAGGGGCTCAGCCCCTTGCGAGATCCAGGGCGAGAAGCCCTGGCCGCCGGAGGCATTGAAAACAGAACTTTCGGTGCGTTTATTTTATTGTATCGCTATAAAATGTGCGGGGGAGTGGAATGAGTATAGATTTTATTTTCAAAATAGCGGCGATCGGAATAATAGTGGCTGTACTCAGTCTTGTTTTGTCTCGTTCGGGGAGAGAGGAGCAGGCGATGATGACAACCCTTGCCGGTCTTGTGGTGGTGCTTCTGATGCTTGTGGAAAAGATATCAGAGCTGTTTACTACCATTGAGACGTTGTTCGGATTCTGATGGAAGTGATTACATTGTGTGCTGCCGCTGTGACAACAGTGATAGCTGCCTGCGGAATAAAAAAATATTCCCCCGAGATAAGTCTTATATCGGCAATTGCCGGCGGTGTACTTATATTATTATTTGTATTGCCCAAAATCAGTCCTGTTATTGAGGAAATACAGCGGCTGTCAGGTCTCGGCGGACTTGACTCAGAGTATATCTCTATACTTCTTAAAACCATCGGTATCTGTCTGATGGGGAGGTTTACTTCTGACCTCTGCTGTGACAACGGTTATTCTTCTCTTGGTGCTAAGATAGAATTTGCCTCTAAGGTATCTGTTCTGATTGCTGTCCTGCCGCTTTACAGAAATGTTCTGGAAATAATATTACATCTGCTTGAAAGCGGTCAGGTATTATCAAATTGAAGCATATATTGTTAAAGGAGTGCATTTGCAGGGAATGAAGAAAATACTGATAAGTTTTATCATAATGTCTGTAGTAATGCTATTCTTTCCTGTTTGTGCAGATGCTGCTGAAAAAGGCTTTGATGAGGAGCTTTATCGTGACCAGCTTATTGTCAGCGGTGCTGATGGGCTGGATTCATATCTGCCGGAGGAAACCAGAGAATTATTGTCGGAGAGCGGTTTTTCACTTGACGATCCGTACAGCATGACTTCTCCTGACAGCGGAAGGATACTAACAGGTATTTCTGATATATTGATGCAAAAGCAGCGTACAGCTTTTCCGGTTGTCTGTACTGTTATAGGTATAATGCTGCTTTGTTCGTTTTCAAGCGGATTTGAAATAAGCATGAGAGAGAATGCCCTGAGCAGAACAATAAGCCTTGTAAGTACTCTTGGCATATGTGCTGCCGTGATACTTCCCCTGTGCAGGCTGACGGAAAGAGCAGGAGAGGTAGTTCAGGGCGCAGCCGGGTTTATGGCTATGTATGTGCCTGTTATGTCAGGGCTTATGATATCTTCGGCGCAGGAGATACAGGGAAGTTCTTACTATGTACTTCTTATGGGCGCAGCACAGGTGACAGGTCTTTTGTCCTCAAAGATAATTTTTCCTCTAATAAAAATATTTCTGTCTTTATCTGTTGTATCATCTCTTTCACCATATATGTATCTTTCCTCTTTAATCAATTCTATATATAACGGAATGAAATGGATGATGAATCTGTCCGTTGGGATCTTTTCGGCAATATTGTCCGCCCAGACTGTAATAGCTTCATCAATGGATAACGTAAGCTCAAGGGCTGTGAGATTTGCAGTGAGTTCATTTGTCCCCGTTGTCGGCAGTGTTTTAGGAGAGACCTTGAATACCTTCAGCGGAAGCCTGACTCTGCTGAAGAGCGGAACAGGCGTGTTTGCTCTTATTGCAGGCTTTTGTATATTCATTCCGGTTATGATAGAGTGTATTATCTGGCGCTTATCCTTTTTTCTTCTTGGAGCAGCCTCAGATATTTTAGGTATATCTTCTGTAAAGGCATTGCTCAAAACAGTGGAGAATGTGACGGGACTTATTATTGCGGTAATGATGACGGTTATAATTCTGTTTATCATATCGACCGTACTTGTACTGATAGTGGGGAAATAAAATGGAAAATATAAACAGCTGGGCGGTATCAGTTTCTGTCTGTTCTGTTATAGTATGTATTGCAGAAACATTGTATCCTGATGCAAGGTATGATAAGGTCAAAAGGTTTGTTATAGGCAGTCTGATACTTTGTGCAATAATACAGCCCCTAAAGGACGGAATAAACATAAACAGTGATTTTTCGTTAAAGCTTGATGAGGTATCTCAGGCGGATGTGAATGATATGACGCAGCTTCGATATGACTATACGGAAAAAATGATAACAAGGGCAGTCAGCAGAAAACTTGAAGAAAACGGAATATCGGTACAGAGTGTTCTGGCGGAGGCAGTATACAGTGAGGATGACGCTGTGCAGAATGTGAAGGTAACAGTAAATATTCCTGTTTCTGAAAAAAACTCAGGGAGCAAAATTCGCAGAGCAGTCAGTGATGTAATCGGAGAAAAAGCTGATGTGAGAATTAATGTTTCAGATTAATAATGAATCATATTTTTATAATTCACGCCATATTATGAAATATACACTGTCCGTAAATTTTCAGGAAAATGTGGGAACAGCAGCCAATATGATCAAAAGATAAGGAAACGGAGCAGGTGAATATGAAAAACAGAGATATGGAGCAGACCGCTTCTGCAAAAAAGAAGATAGATCCTTTTAAGCTTCTGAACAATGAAAGGACTCTCAGCGTCATTGTAATGATAGGTCTGTTAGGGATCGGTCTGATATTTGTTTCATCATATCTTTCTCCTTCCGGAACGGATGTTGTTACAGATGAAAAAGAAGAATCATTGACATCATCATTTTCTCAGCAGTATAAGGATGAACTTACAGAAGAATTGGGAAATATGATAGCGAGCATTGCAGGTGCGGGCAGAACAAAGGTTATGATAACGCTCAAGGGTACATCCAAGGATATATATGCAGCTGATACCGATATTAACGGAAAGCAGTCGAGCAAAAAGGCAGGTACAAATGAAAATGCCGACAATCAGAATACGGAAAAGAAGAAGTATACCATTGTCAGGAGTAAGGACGGTTCAGAAAAGGCGCTGACGCTTGGACAGCTTATGCCTGAGGTAAAGGGTGTACTTGTAATATGCGACGGGGGAGAGGATGAGATAGTCAGGGAAAAGATCATACAGGCGGTATCGGCTGCACTTGATATATCAAAACAACATATATATGTTACAGGTCTTCAGGACAATGAATAGCCATTTTCAATTATTCATACAAAGAGAGAGCAGGGGGAATTTTCATGTCATTTGGTAAAAGACAGCTCGTAATTGCATCGCTGGTGGTAGCGCTTGGAGCGGCAGTCTATCTTAACTGGCAGTTTTCAGACACAGATAAAATAATTGAAGCAAACTCTGAGGTAAGTGTTTCGGAATCATCTGAAAAGCAGCTTGGTCAGACCACATATGTAAATACAGAGCTTAACAGCAGCATTAAAAAAGAGGAAGCTTCAAAAGTATCCTCTCCGGAAAAAAAGTCAGTCATGACAAATGCTGAAAAGGATACAGGCTTTTTCTCTGAACAGAGGGCTAAGCGTGAAAAAGGAAATGAACAGGCTCTGGAGGTTATTACAGATATGATAAGCACCGGCGAAGAGGATAAGGCTAAACAGGATGAGGCAGCAAAATCAGCAGAAAAGCTTTCGGATATAATAAAGAAGCAGACTGATCTTGAAAACGAAATACGCATAAAAGGCTTTGAGGACGCTTTCGTTACAATAAATAATGATAATTGCAGCGTAAGTGTATACGGAAAGGAATTGGATGAAACCTCCGCCATAATGATAAAGGATATGGTTAACAGACAAACAGGTATAGATTTTGACAGTATTACGGTTACTCAGGCAAGAAAAGACGGAAAATAGGCAGTGGTTACAGATATGTTACAATAATTGGAAAAATACAGCTTAATTCATAGCAAAATGACATACAAAATCATTTATCAAACAAAAATTAATGTGTACAATTTGATGAAATTGCATTTTTAAGGGATTTTTAAACGATAAAAAAGCGTTTTTTTCTTGCAATAATTATTAAAAAATTGTAATATGTATTTGGTCAAAGAAAAACTACGGAGGCTATTATTTATGAGACCTAAGAAAATTTTATCGGTTTTGCTTTGTGCATTAGCGATATCACCCGTTTATGCTATAGGATTGACAAATAACACCGATGCAGTTAGTATTTCCAATATCAATGATTCAGATGTTTTTGTAAAGCAGCAGCAGAGCAATACCTGTACGCTTGCTTCAAATGTAATGCTTCTCAGAAGAGCAGCTATCCTCAGAGGGGACAGCAATTGGAGAGATATTACAGAAAGCTCCTGCCGGTCTTCACTTTGGATAGAAGGCTGCGGAGTGAGACTGAGCTATTCGTACAACGGTATAAGCGTAAACTGTGGAAGAATATACGGAGATTCAGAAGAGACGCTCAAGCAGCTTCTGAGGCAGCATCCGGAGGGCATAGTTGCTTATGATTACAATTACCCTCATGCGATACTTCTCACAGATTACTCTGACGGAGTATTTTATTGCTCCGATCCGGCAAATTGCTGCGGTTATGGTGTGATAGATGCAAGGTATTCTCTTGTAGATACATCCGGTATCGAAGCTTACTGGTATGTTTCAAGTCCGATACCCTATGCTTACAATTCAGTAATTGATGATGATGACGCTGACGATATCAGCAGTCTTTCAAACAACAGCTATATTGATTCGTCTGATGTTGTTTTCGGCGACAGCGTCGGAATAGTGTTCGATGCTGAAGGCGGCGCAGGCGGATATAAATATGAAGTAGATGTCAAAAAGCCCAGTATGGATGATTATCTCAGACTGAGAAATTATACGACAGCCGGTTCAATGACATACCGCCCGTGGGAAACAGGCACATACACACTCAGGATCAATGCGAAGGATGCTTCCGGAAACATAGAATCCAGTGTAGTATCCTTTGAAGTAAGCACGGCTTCTCTGAACAATGAGTCTGTTACTGATAAGGATATCATCAGCTATGGTGAGGATGTTACATTCAACTTCGCTTCAGTCGGCGGTGCCGGCGGTGTTAAATATGAGGTGCAGGCGATCAAGCCCAGCGGAGATTCATGGATAACACTCAGAAAAAATTGTATGGCTTCTTCATTTGTATATCATCCGTGGGAAGCCGGTACATATTATTTCAAGGTTATTGCTTCAGATAAAGAGGAAAATACCTCTGATAACAGACACGACCTTTATGTAGGCGTTGATGATCTTGAAAACTATACAACATTTGAATTAGATACACTCTACCTTGGCAGTGATCTTGTTTTCTATCCTGCCGCAAGCGGCGGTACATCATCATATGAGTATGAAATGAATATTAAAAAGCCCGGTTCTGATGAGTGGATCAATTTAAGAAAATATGCTCCCTGCGGTACTGCATTCAAGTATCATCCCTGGGAGAGAGGTACATATGGAATCTGCGTAAATGTCAAGGATTCCTCAGGCAGTGAAGTAAGTGAATATTTTTACTTCGATGTTTATTAATGTCAGTTCTATACATACAAAGGACAGCCGATTGCCGGCTGTCCTTTGTCGGATTTATGAAGGAAGTGGAATAAATGGAAGAATTGTTTGTAAGAAGAAATGAGGGTAAGGAAGGAATAAGAACTGCGTTTGTTTTTTCCTGTCCGGGACAGCAGGAGCTTAAAAGCGGAAAGCTTGTAAACGGTCAGACAGGAAAGAATTTAGACGGAATGCTTGCAATATTGGGAAAGCAGTATCCGGATATATTTCCTTCTGAAAACAGATATGACTACAGGATTACAAACTCATCTGAGAGGGTGCATTTTAAGGCGTTTGACGGCAGGACTGAGCCTCAGATGAAGGAGATAACCGAAAAGGATAATCTTCTTCGTTTGAAGAATGATCTCAGCGGATATAAATATGTAATAACATTCGGACGCTGTGCGGCAGCAGCAGTGTCCGAAGTCTGTAAAATGTTTGATATGAAGGATGTTGTGATAATGTATTCACAGCACCTGTCATTTTTAAGTCTGAACAGCAGTATAAAAACAGATGTTAACGGAGATCCTATACCGAGAGGAGACAAGAACGGAACATATAAGCGTCTTGAAGCTGCTGCAAAGAAAATAACAGATCAGATGAAATAGCTTCTCCTATGCCGGATCTGATGCAGCCCTGCCTCTGCTTATCCATTGCCTGTTAGCCGGAGAGGACAATGATCCTGTATCTGTAACCGTCAGACCGAAATTCGTTTCTATAAGCTTGTCAGAATCAGCAGGAGAATATCTGAAATAATCCATATGGCTGCCGCTGAAAAAGTATTCCGGCTGCCCCGGACTGTAGTCATAGTCGAATGTGTCTATGATTATCAGCTTTATTTTCATACGTGACGGGATAATGTTTTTGATAAAAACGCTTGCCTGCTGACCGGCTTTTATATTTTCCTTCATTTCTGCAAGACCGGCAAGATTTGGCGCTAGCTCCACAAAAGCGCCGTATTCTTCTACTGAGCGAATTGTACCGGCAACAGTTTCACCTATATCGAACCGGGCGGCGTTTTCTTCCCATGTTCCTAAAAGCTCTTTGTGCGTCAGACTTATTCTGCCGCCTTCAAAAGAGCGTATGACAGCCTTGATATCCATTCCTACACGGAATCTTTCTCTTGGGTGGTCTATTCTGGAGACAGATATAGAATCTATCGGGATGAGGGAGACTATACCGCAGCCTATGTCTGCAAAGGCTCCGAAGGAATCTAAATGAGTTATTTTAGCGTCAATTACATCGCCCGGGACAAGGTTCTGAATATATTCATTCATACATTTTTCCTGTGCGATACGACGTGAAAGGACGGCAACTGTTTTTCCCCTTTCATTTTTTCTTAGATCTGTGATAACAAAACATACCGGACGGTTGACGCGGGATATGACAGCAATATCTCTTACTGTGCCTTCTTTTATTCCCAGTGCGCCCTCTTCACGGGGAATAACACCCTTGATGACACCAAGATCTACGATCAGATTGTGTGAGCAGTCGCACACTATAGCCTTTGCTTCAAGTATGCGTCCTTCATGCCAGGCTTCCGTGAGAGATGCAACGGACTGCATGGCATAAAGATTTTCGGGAGTTGATATTAGTTTACCTTCAGGATAGTATCCTGTCATTTTGCTTCATTCCTTTC
>CACXDE010000420.1 GCA_902766305.1 uncultured Ruminococcus sp.
AAAGATATCAGCAGATGTCAGTTCATGGGGGAGTATAAGAGGGTACGCAGATTATATTTCACCTCAGATATATGTCAGTGAATATCATAAAACAGCACCCTTTGAAAAGCTTCTGGTGCAGTGGAGAAAGCATGTGACCTGCAAGGATGTAAAGCTTTATATAAGTCTTGCATTGTATAAAGATGGGACGGATGCTGACGAAGGGACATGGCTTATCAAAAAAACAAACATTGCAGACCAGACTGCGCTTGCAAAAAAGCATAATGCGGACGGTGTTATACTGTACTGTCTGAATAGTGAATAGGAAGGAGCTGTTGGTTATTGACGTAATAATAAAGTACAGCGGCGATTTTGATATACTGCTGTCCGCTCTTAAAGAGAAAGCTATTGACTATGTGGAAGACCTTGGCAGCGGATATGCCTTGACTGATATTCCGCCGGGCGGTGAGAGTGTTCTTTACAGCATTCCTGAGGTGGAGGATGTGGAGTTATCAAAGGAAGTATTTCTGAGTGAGTTGCCTTTTGAAAACGGATGTATTGTAAATTCTTCCTTTGTACCGCTCAGATACAGCGGAAAAGATGTAGTTGTTGGAATTGTTGATACAGGGATTGACTATACAAGCAGTGAATTTCGTTTTTCTGACGGTTCTTCACGTATAAAATATTTCTGGGATCAGATTGGAAACGGTTCTCCGCCGGAGGGCTTTCTGACAGGTGCGGAATACACGGAAGAAATGCTGAATGATGCTCTTTTTTCTGATAATCCATTTTCTGTAATACAGCCTTTGGATGTTTCAGGACACGGTACGGCTGTCGCAGCGGTTGCAGCCGGTTCATCTCTTGGACGTGCACCGGAGTCTGACATAATAGCAGTAAGGGTCAGCCGGGGGTTCGGAGAAGAAAGTACGACTTTACAGCTTATGAGGGGACTGTATTACTGCATACAAAAAGCCTTACAGCTGAAAAAACCGCTTGCTGTCAATATCAGCTACGGTCTGAACAGGGGTTCGCACAGAGGAGATTCGCTTTTTGAGCGGTATATATCGGATATCAGCAGCATGGGCAGAACATCCGTTATTATTCCTACAGGAAACGAAGGTGATGCAGGACATCATTATGAAGGACAGCTTTCACAGGGCGAAACTATTGACATAACATTTTTTACTGCTTCACTTCTCAGAAGCTTTTATCTTTCACTCTGGAAAAACTACACGGACAGTATCAGCACAGAGCTTATTCTTCCGAACGGTAGAAGCATCGGCGTTATAAATGAATTTTCCGATAGGACTGATATAACAGCAAACGGTATGAAGATAACTGCATTTTACGGCAGACCTTCCGTCAGAAGTGTATTTCAGGAGATACTTTATGATGTGAGGATGTTTACAGCTGAAATACCGTCAGGACTATGGACTTTGCGGATAAGAGCAGACAGGATAGTTAACGGACATTTTGATATATGGCTGCCTACAACAGAGCAGGTGACAAGGGCAACCTTTTTCACTGATCCCTCAGACAGACTTACCATGACTATACCTTCTACAGCTGACAGAATGATAAGAGTATCCGGCTTTGACAAGGGCAAAGGCTCTGTACCGTCATTTTCCGGACGGGGCGCAGATTATCCGTTTTATATTACGCCGGATGCGGCTGCACAGGCAGTCAATGTACGTTCCTCAACTCTGTCCGGCAGCATAGGAAGCTTTACAGGAACGAGCTTTGCTGCACCGCTTGTTACGGGTCTTGCTGCGCAGCTTATGGAATGGGGGATAGTATGCGGAAATTCACCGTTTCTTTATGGGGAAAAGCTCAGGGCGCAGATAAGGCTGCTTGCTCAAAGGAGAGACGGCGTCCGATACCCTGATACATCCATAGGATACGGGTTTATTTCATAGCATGGAGATGATATAATATGGAGCTTGAAGAATTTGTAAGTCTGCCGACAACAGTTGACTTTCAGGCTATTGCTTCGGACAGATTTCTTAAATATGCGGCGGATCGTCCATATATACATTTAGGAACACAATTTGCAAATGATCTTGTTATTGCTTATACAGATGAAATGTATATTGAAGAGATATACCGTGAGCTTGGTTCGGATATGATGACATTCATGCCGAAGATCCTTTCGCCCGTTGACGCTGCAAGCAATGAAGCAGCAGGTATAACACGTGTGCTGGGGCAGCCTTTTCTTGATCTGAACGGAGCAGGAGTAATAGTTGGTATTGTGGATACCGGAATAGATTTTACAAGTGAAGCTTTCCGGCTGGAAAACGGTTTTTCAAAGATAATGGGACTCTGGGATCAGACGATTGACGGAGAAAGGGAAGAGGGGATATATTTCGGTTCAACATATACAAGGGATCAGATAAACAGAGCGATTCTGTCTCCCGATCCTTTTTCAGAGCTTCCTTCCGTTGACGAGGACGGTCACGGAACATTCATAGCTTCTGCTGCTGCCGGAAATACTGACGACCGTTATATCGGTGCAGCACCGGGGGCGGATATTATAGCTGTGAAGCTCCGGCGGGCAAGGGATTATTATATCCGCAGATATCTTCTTTCTGATGATACTCCTAACTTGTTTGAAAGCACTGATATTCTGCTTGGGATAAAATATATCCTTGATAAAACCAAAATATATAATATGCCTGTGGTTGTGCTTATAGGTCTTGGCAGCAATACTTCACCGCATGACGGGAGCAGCTTGTTTGAGGATTATATTTCCTTTGTGTCGGAAAGAGCCGGCTGCACCTTTGTATGCGCGGCAGGAAACGAGGCGAACGCCCGTCACCATACATCGGGCTTTGTTTCAAGGGGCGGAAACAGCAGCATTAATATAAAGGTCGGACAAAGGGGAGTATCCTTCGGTACGATAATCTTTACACCGGCTTTTGACAAGATATCAGTAAGCGTGACATCTCCGGCAGGCGAAATAATGGCAAGAAAGCCCTTTCGTTCCGGACAGGAATACCGTGAAAAACTGATACTTGAAGACGCTGTTGTCTGGCTGAGATATTCTCTTTCAGGCAGCAATAGTACGGTCTGGGTGGGACTTGAAAACGCTTCGGAGGGCATCTGGGAAATAACACTGTTCGGCGACAATGTAGTAAGCGGAAAGTATCAGGCATGGCTGCCAATAAGCGGTCAGGTTGACAGGTCGGTTGAATTTCTCAGACCAGTATCTGAAAGCACTATAGTTTATCCGGCAACAGCGGAAAAAACTATAACTGTCGGCGCATACAACAGCTTTGATGACAGCCTGTATATTGCTTCGTCATGGGGTCCTGTCCTTACTGGCAGACCGGCGCCTGATTTTACAGCGCCGGGGGTTCAGGTGGCAGGCTTTTATCCGGAGGGAGTTGGTACTATGACAGGCACAAGCGTTTCCGCAGCTGTTACAGCAGGCGCAGCAGCGCTTATGTCGGAGTGGGGGATAATAAAGGAAAATATGCCGAATATGAACGGCGAGGTTATCAGGAATCTGTTCATAGGAGGTGCGTCAAGGGATAGTAATCTTATATACCCTAATGATAAATGGGGCTATGGTAAGCTTAATTTGTACGGTACATTTGAATATCTTATCAACAGAGCATGACGGAGGTAAATATGGACACAGGAATACTTTCGGTATCGGTATTTTCACCAACAGTTGGCAGACCGACTCAGGGGACTGCTGTAAGCATCAGAAACACAGAAGGAAATATTGTTTTTTCGGGTGTGACAGACAGAGAAGGCAGACTTCCTTCTGT